>JBBSDR010001398.1:0-2632 GCA_038240465.1 Gemmatales bacterium | reverse complement strand
TTGATGATCGTGCCCACGCGCCGCTCGGCGTCGAGGTTGAGGGCGTTCACCTGAACGTCGAGGGAGAAGCCTTCCCGTTCTTGTTCACGGCTGCTGACCCTTGCCAACGCCAGGAATCGTTTCATCGCTGCTTACCTTCAAAAAGCACGTCGGCCAGTTGCCCGAAGTTCATCAAGATCGAGAGGGCATCGTCAGCGGTCAAACGCTGTTCGTATTGCGGCTGCCAGACCCGGATCGTGCCTTCGATCAACTCCAGCGTTACCCACGACGGGGCACCGGCTGGTAAAGAAATCGGGATGGGATCGCAGGTCGATTGGCGAGGACGGTCGGACTTCCGGCGCATATCGCAAGCCCCGACTCGCACGAAGCGAGTTCAAGGCTTGCGTTGGGGTGCGGACCCGTCTGCCTCAAGCAGCAAGCTGGGATTTTTGGGAAGCCCCTGGACCGGCCGTATGTTGGGTAGAGACGAGTTACGCCAGGGTATCCTGACCGTGGCAACCCGCCCCTCGAATCCCAACTTCGCGGCTGCCGCGCCCCGTTTCGGAGGCGGCGTACATCGGCACCTACGGGAACATGGGCAGGAACAAGGTGATCGCAGTGATGGTCCGAGCGAGTCCATTTCCGTGAGCGTTCGCAACGTGTTCGCTCCCCACTCGCTCCAACTCCTCCGAGTTGCGTTGCCTGGGCCTCTCTGCTGCTTGTGTCCTGTCCGGGCTTCTTGTGTACCTTGTTATTCAAGCTGGCACCGTCTCTTTCGACAAGCCCAGGTAGCGGAAAACGGTGCGTTCGCTGATACCGAGCGCGGTGGCGATCTTGGCGGCGGTCAGGCCACGGTCACGGAGTTCCCGTGCCCGGTCGGGTTTCTTCTTCGTGCTGCCGGGCAGCCGGCCCTTGTAGACGCCATTCCGCTTGGCGACGTTGATGCCGGCAACCTGGCGCTCCTTGCGGTATTCCCACTCGACCTCGGCCAGCCCCAGCATTACCGCCGCCATCATCCGGCCCACGGCCCCGGAGAGGTCGATCTGCTGCGTCACCGACACGACCCGCAGGCCACGCTCGCACCAGTCGCTCAACAGGTTGATGCCGTCCTTGAGCCGGCGAGAGAGCCGGTCAAGTTTCCAGACCACGACCGTCTTCACCTGACCGTCAAAGATGTCCTTCTCCAGTTGGGCCATCGCCGGCCGCTTCAAGGTGGTGCCGGTTTCCTTTTCGGCGTACCACCGGACCTGGGTGATGTCAAAGACGTTGCTGGCGAGCCAGCGTTCGACCTCGGCTTTCTGGCTGTCGTGCCGTTGGCTCGCAGAACTGACCCGGAGATAAGCCGCCACGTTGTTCGTCATGGGTCGCCCTCGTCGGTTTCAGGACGAGGGCATCGTACCACGGCAGCCGTCTGGAGTTCAGGTCAGGTGGCAGAAGAGTGGCATCAACGAATCCCAGGGAATTCCGTGGATTTTACGGGCGAAACGGCGGTGAGCCTATTTGGCAGGGTCGCCGGCAACGGGGTAGTCCGGCCAGCAGGCAGAGCGGGAAACGAGCGGCGGCAGGCGTCCCGGCTTTACCTGCGCCAAGCCCTGGCCGGACTTCCTTTCCGGCGAGGCCGCGATCCCATAAACTTCCCTGATGCGGGGAGACCGAACAGGCCAAGTCTGCTCTTCCGCTCTGACGATCCTGCGGGTTTGAGGCGTTCAGCTGGCGCGCACATTGTTCGGCGCATCAACGAGCAGCAGGAAGGGAAGTTGTCCGGTGAATCGCTTGCCGGTGTCGCAGACACAGGTGGGGAGTTTGGCGGCGTGATCCACTGCGTCCTGAGAGGATAGCCCAATGCTGGCCGAGGAGGTACTTGTTCGATTGGCGTCTGTGCGCCCCAGCCTGTACGGTAGTAGAAGCCGTTGGGAGACCCGGTTCGCCAACCAAGGGCTTTGGCCCCACTTTATGGCGGGAGGAATTGTCGCCAAACGGTTCGGCCACATGCTTGACGAGGCTTTTCTGGACTGTCAGTTTGTGGCTGTGCGGCGAGATCGGCCGATGGAAGTGATTGGTGTTGGTCATTCCGTGGCGATGAATTTCAACGGATTATTTTCCCGGCGAGGTTGGGATTGGGCGCTGGAGACGGCGGCTTCACAGTTCACGGCCGGTTTTCCCTTAAACACGCTCTGCGGCCTCTCCGTCACTGTGTTTAGCGAGTTCCAGGGGAATGGCGTGGGGCGGGCGATTCTACTCGAAATGATCCGCACGGCAAAAGAGCGTAACTACCTTCAACTAATTGTCCCGGCAAGACCTACGGGCTACACCCGCAACTGCAAATTCAGCTTTCGAGAGTATGCGTTCTCGATTCGGTCAGACGGCCTCCCCGTTGATCGGTGGCTTCGCACGCATGTCAGATGCGGAGGGCAGATTATCGAGGTCTGCGATCAGTCAATGACGATCCTCGGAACACAGGAGCAATGGGAACAGTGGACGCTTTCCACTATCCCAAAAGAGGGTCAGTTCTGGCCGGCTGGCGCTCTGGCTCCGATTCGCCAACATCTCGAATCAGAGCCTCTGGAATATGTCGAACCTAATAGACCTTCTTCACGATAGGGGTCGTCGTTCATATGTCAGCTGCATGGTTGTTCATCGAGGCCATGACACT
>JBBSDR010001397.1:0-2635 GCA_038240465.1 Gemmatales bacterium | reverse complement strand
TGTTCGATTGTCATGGCAACCTCCCTTTGAGCATTCTTCAGTCACTATACACCAACTCGTTCCGGTTCAGCACCAACTTCCGGTGGAGAAGCGCGACCAACGAGTGGGCCAGATAGCGGTTGCGGTCACTTCTTATCGTGCTGCGCAAACCAGGCCAGCGTTCGCTTGAGTACGTCAATTCGATGCCGAGGCTGGCGGATACCGTGGCCCTCTCCGGGATAGATGACCATTTGGCTTGGCACCTTGCGCGCGAGCAGGGCTTGATAGTACATCTTGCCCATCGGCAGGGGACAGCGGCGGTCGTCCCGCGCGTGCAGGATAAGCGTCGGCGTCTTGACGTTCTTTGCATAGGTCAGCGGGCTGTGCTTGCGCATGACGTCGGAGACCTCCCAGGGCTTGCCGCCGAACTCCCACTCGGTCCAGCTCTGGATGTCGCTCAGTCCCCACATGACGTTCAGGTCCGTCACCGCGTTCTGTGCGACGGCCGCCTTGAACTGGTTTGTCTGGCCGATGAGCCAGGTCGTCATGAATCCGCCGTAACTGGTGCCGTAGACAAACTGCCGCTCGCCATCGACGATTTTCTCCTTCACCAGATGGCCGATGCCGCTGAGGATGTCGCGCATGTCGCCGCCGCCGAAGTCGAAGCGATCCGCGTCGATGAACTTCTGGCCGTAGCCGGAACTGCCGCGAAAGTTGGGCTGGAACACGGCGTAACCCTGGGCCGCGAAAACTTCGACGGTGAAGTTGAATCCCAGGATACTCCGCCCGTGCGGTCCACCGTGTGGATGGAGAATCAGCTTGTAAGGCGGCTTCGCAACTTCCTTTGGCGGCAGCGTCAGAATGCCGTCGATCTTCATGCCGTCGCCGTTGTCCCAGGTGATGACCTTGCTTTCGCCAAGAGCGCGCTCGCGCAGGAAGAGATTGTCGGGAGGAGTGAGCCGCTGCAGTTGTCGCCTTCGTCCCGCCGCGGTATTCAGGTCGAGCTTCTCGTCCTTCTCCTGGGACATCTCCAGACGTGTTCCCTTCCTGGTGCGCAGGTCGAGCCGCACCGTCTCGCTGACCGGGCCACGCTCGCTGTTGTAGATAAGGTGTCCCGGACCGTCCCAGCAGTCCTGCGGCAGCGGGAAGAAAGGCGACAGATGAGGCGCCCTGGCAGCGTCCGTTCCGTGATGATCGAAGAGGATCGACGTTCGCGGCTCGCCCTCGCTCAGCGTTACGAGGGCAAAATTGAAGACGTCGCGATGCGTCCCCTTGCGCGGAATGCTCAGGCAGACGAGGCTCTTGCCATCGGGGGCGAAGCGCGGCGAGACGTCTGGCCCGGGTCCTGTCGTGAGTTGCCGGAGCTTGTGCGTTTCGACGTCGATGGCCCAGATGTCGTAGTTCTTGTTGATGCAGAAGCGGACCGATTCGCGGTCCTCGGTTCGATTGGCATGCACGGCAATCGTCTTGCCGTCAGGCGACCACTGCGGATCGCCATACCAGTTGTCGTCCTTCGTCAGCCGATCGATGCGCGTCGCGGCAAACTCAGCCGGCTTGTCGTCGAGATGCGCGACCCACACCTGGGCGGCACCGTAGCCGGTGTAGCCTTCCCCCTGATCCGGCCGGACGATGACGACGTCGTTCTCGATCTCCTCGGGCGTGCGCGGGTCCTTGCCGTCATCGGCGACAAAGACAAGACGCTTGCTGTCCGGCGCGAAGGCGAGCCGGCCATAAAAGCCATCGTTGAAGACCCGGCCATACGGCTTGTCCGGCCCGGCGAGAGGGCGAGGCGTCCCTCCCGAGCTGGGCATGAGCCAGACATCGACAACCGGGTCCGACTCGGGCGGGACGGCCGGTGTTTGCTTCCATTGTGCGGGACGTGGCCGGGTGGAGAGAAACGCGATCCACTTTCCGTCCGGCGAGAAGACAGGAGCGCGTCCGTCCGGCTGTTGCTCCTCCAACGGCCGCCTCTCTGTCTCGGACTCAACGAGCCAGAGGGCGGAGCGATCGCGTTTGGTCGCGGCATCAATCCACTGGCGCACGACGAAACCGCGGCGGCCGTCGGACGACAGAGCGGCGGGGGAGTAGGCATCAAGGCGATAGAGGTCGTCGATCGCGAGAGGCTTTTTCGCCGCTGGTTGCGCGGGAGCAGTTCCGACAAGGAGGAGAAGACCCAGGAGAGAAGCCGGACGCATGAGACGACTCCGAATGCGAAGGAAGGGGTCGAAAAGACTTCGCCATTGTGCGGTTGAATGCCGAGGGATGCAAGAAGCTGGCGCGAGGCAATGCAGGTTCGGCACGCGGTTTGCCCCTTTTCTCCAGTAACAATCCGTTCGCCTCTGCTCGTGAAGGAGTGACTGCGATGAAGCATGTGACGATTCGACAATGCCCCACCTGAGGCTCGATCCGTCAGTTTGCCGCCAGTATGGCGGCGGCCTTGAAGAAGGAGCCGGACGTCGAGGTGGAGATGACCGACGGAGACCAGGGCGAGTTGACGGTTTCCGTGGACGGCCAGGTGGTGGCCCGGAAGGAGAAATCGATGCCGAGTGCCGCCGAGGTGGTGGCCGCCGTGAGAAAAGCAGGAGTTGGTCCCGCTGTGTGAATTGGCGAGCCGGGAGCGTCAGCGACCGGAGTGATGCGAAGACTCCGGTCGCTG
>JBBSDR010001396.1:0-2638 GCA_038240465.1 Gemmatales bacterium | reverse complement strand
TCGGTGCGGATCTGACGCCGGAAACGGTCTGGAAGATAGGTCTCGGAAAAATGTTCGATGTCGCCAGCCGCTACGAGACACCAAAACGGCGACTGGGCCAGGGATTTCGGCAGCGGGTGGGCGCAGTGCTGCATGCCCTCGATCAAATGCAGGACGAGGTGCGAAAACAGCGCGACGAGTTCATGGCCGCGTTCTGGTCCGGCTACTCGCTGCAAGGTTACGACCGTCCCATCAAGACCAAGGACACCAAGGGAGCCGGCACGGCTTCAGGAGGCAACACATGAGCAACAGCGCGGTCAACACGGGTGAAATCCTGTTCGTCAAGTGCGTCAAGGGAGGCATTCCCAATCGCGATCCGCTCCGCGAGAGTGACGCCCGGCGGCTCTTCGGGCCGGACGACGGGCGCATCTCGCTCTCGGACGTCAGCATCAAGCGTGACGTTCGCGACTACGTCCTGGCCCGATATCCCCAAGGCGGAGACGATGCCCGGTTTGGCGTCTTCGTCCGCAAGGAATTCGACCAGGAACGCGGCGTCCTCCTCGGCCGCGACGGCCTGGCGCAGGGGCTGCTGGCACGCTATCGCGCCGCACACCCTCCGCAGGGGGAGACCCCGGCCCCCGCTCCGGCTGGCCGTAGCCGGCGTGGCCGGGCGGCAGCGGCCGGGGAAGGAGACCTGGAGGGGGACCTGTTGTCATCCGCTTTCGACATGCGCGTCTTCGGAGCGGTCTTCAGCGTCGAGAAGAAGAGTTTTAATCGTGTCGGCCCCGTCCAGTTCGGCTGGGCTCACTCGCTGCACCCTGCCGAGACCAAATACGTCCAGGGAACCGTCTGCATGCCCTCGAAGGACGCGCCGCCGCCCCCCGCAGCGGGCGAAGAAGAGGGCGGGAAGACGCAGGGTACCATCTGGACCAGCTACCAACTGCCCTTCGCCGTCTTCGCCATGCCGGGCGTGGTCAGCGCTCCCATCGCTGCTCAGGCAGGGATGAACAGCGCCGACATGGACCTTCTGCTTGAGGGACTCTGGAAAGGTACGATCGCCCGTCAGGCGCGGGGACGGGGAATCCAGCAGCCTCTACTGCTACTGCACGTCGAGTACCGCGATCCATTCTTCCGGATCGGTTTTCTCGAGGAAGGCATCCGCCTTGATCCCGGGCGGGATGAGGCAGGCCGTGGGCGCTGGCTTGGCGGTTCGTCCCCGACAGATCTGGCCGACGTCAGCCTGCATGTTGATTCCCTGGCTGCAACGCTCCAGGCCAACGCCGGTGTCATCGCGAGCGCACGTCTCTGGGTTGATCCGAAACTTCGGCTGGTCGGAAAGTTGCCGGCTGAAATGCAGTCCTGGGCTAACGCGGGGTGAGTGCCGTGTCGTCTTTCATTCTGGATCGAGGAGGCCGCCATGTTGGATGTCGTCGTCTTCGAGCTGCGCGGGACGGTGGCGCACTTTCGCCGCCCCGACACACTCGGCACTCACGCCACCTATCCGTTCATCCCCCGCACCTCGCTCCGTGGGATGCTCGCTTCCATCCTGGGGCTTCAGGAACTCCCAACCGAAGGGCGCGCGGGGGTCCGACTTCTCCGGCCGGTTCGCACGGTGGCGCAAGAGCTATCCATGCACGGAAAAACCTGGGAGGCTGCGAGCGGGCCGCCGAGTTCGTTCCACCGCCCGACGTCCATCGAACTGGTAATCGAACCGCATTACCGGCTGTTCTACACCGGCCCGCTCCTCGACGAACTGGACGCTCGGCTTCGGGAGCGGCGGAGCCACTATCACACCTATCTCGGCAGCGCTTTCTGCCTGACCTTTCCGCAGTGGACGAGACGCAACGACGGTTGCGAGCCTCTGCTGCCTACCCCTGGGACACCGATCCGATGCGCCACCGTGGTCCCGTCATCCGCCGTGGCCCGGCTCGATCCGGAGGAGGGCCAGGAATATGTCCGTGTCGGCGGGCTGATGTGGGAGCATGACG
The DNA here is from genome assembly GCA_038240465.1 of Gemmatales bacterium. GTDB lineage: Bacteria > Planctomycetota > Planctomycetia > Gemmatales > Gemmataceae > JBBRIK01. The sequence goes on along the minus strand of JBBSDR010001396.1, from coordinate 671 downwards.
GACCTTTTCATGAGCGCCGTTTTCGCGGCACTGCTGTCAGCGTCATCTATGAAGCAAATGGAGGCCCGCTTCGTTTCGCACCCGCAACTTCGGCCCAGGCACCGTTCTGGTCCTTTGTCGAGTTGCCGGAAGAAGGGATGGTGTGCCTGTGGTGATCCCGCTGCGCGATTGCGTGGCCCGGCCTGATGTGGACGGCCAGCGTTTTGGACTCATCGACCATCTCGTTGCGGTCGCCGAACGCTGCGGCCGTCCGGATGGCCCTCCGGAGGAGAAGCTGGCTTTTCTCGGGGGATTGCTCCACGATGGAGCCAAGAGTACAGACGCCTGGCAGGCCTATATCCGTTCTCCCGGCTCCATGCCCTCTCCTCATCCACATGCCCCCGCTGGGGCGGCCTTCTTTGCTTTCTGGGCCGAGGATCTCATCCCGCTCTGGTGCGCTGACCCCGCCTCCCGGCGCAACTTGACGGACCTCGCTCTGGACTGGACGCGGATCGTATACGACCATCACAGCGCAATCGATGATCTCGGGGAACTGCCGCCCTGGGACGAAAGTTCCGCCGGATCGGAGTTGCTGCCCCTCGTTGATGCCTGCGACAAGACCGGATTGAATCGGCTTGTGCGGTTATTCTTTCCGGAAACAGGTGTGGACTTCACTGCGTTTCCGGCCTGGT
>JBBSDR010001395.1:0-2643 GCA_038240465.1 Gemmatales bacterium | reverse complement strand
GGACATGGATTCTCCCGATAGCGCGGCCCGTCCCCATAGCGAATACACACGACGGCTCCAGGAGCGGTCCGCCCTGCGCAATGCCCTGGCCGTGCGCGAGCGCATCCTGGGCAACGCCAAGTTGATCGTCTTCCTGCTGGGCGGCGTCTGCGCGTATCTCGTGTTCGGCCCCAGAGTGCTGCCGTTGTGGTTGCTCGCGCTGAACGTCGGCGTCTTCAGCGTCCTGCTCGTCTGGCATGAGCGCGTGACGCGCGCCTGGCTGCGGACGGGTCGCTCGGCCGCGTTTTACGAGCGCGGTCTGGCCCGGCTCGAAGACCGCTGGCCCGGCACCGGCCAGCCCGGCGACCGCTTCAAGGACGACAAGCATCCCAACGCCGCCGACCTCGACCTGTTCGGCAAGGCATCGCTCTTCGAGTTGCTCTGCACCGCCCGCACGCGGACCGGCGAGGACACACTCGCCGGCTGGCTCAAGGCACCCGCCGCGCCCGACGAGGTTCGCGCCCGGCAAGGCGCAGTCGCGGAACTGCGGCCCCTGCTCGACCTGCGCGAGGACCTGGCCCTGCTCGGCGCGGGGGTGCCGCATGGCGTCGATCTCGATGCCCTGGCCGCCTGGGGCAACGAACCGCCGCTGCTCACGGCGGTCTGGCCTCGGATCGTCGCGCCGATCCTGGGCGCGCTGGCGCTGACGGGTGTCGCCGGCTGGCTGCTCTGGGACTGGGGCATCGCGCCGCTGTTTGGCATCCTCTTCATTGAGGGCGGCCTGGCGCTGCTGCTGGGCCAGCGTGTCGCCAAGGTGGTCGGCGCCGTCGAGAAGCGGGCCCGCGATCTGAACTTGCTGGCCGGCGTCCTCGCGCGCCTGGAGCGGGAGACGTTCACCTCGGCGCGTCTGGTCAAGTTGCGGGCCGAACTCGACACGACCGGCGACGTCCCCTCGCATCGCATCGCGCAGTTGGGCAACCTGATCGACCTGTTGAACTCGCGCAAGAACCAGATGTTTCTGCCCTTCGCGCTGATGCTGATGTGGACGACGCAAATGGCCCACGCCATCGAGCGCTGGCGGCGGCGTTCCGGCCCGGCGATTCGCGGCTGGCTGGCAGTGGTCGGCGAGATCGAGGCGTTGTGCAGCCTGGCCACCTACGCTTTCGAGAATCCGGAGGACCTGTTCCCCGAGATCATCGATGTCGGCCCTTGCATCGACGGCGAGGCGCTGGGTCATCCGCTGATTCCGCTGGCGCGCTGCGTCCGCAACGACATCCGGCTCGACGGCGAGTTGAGCGTGCTGGTGGTGAGCGGCTCGAACATGTCGGGCAAGAGTACGATGCTGCGGACGGTCGGCATCAACGCGGTCCTCGCTCTGGCAGGCGCTCCGGTACGCGCGAAACGGCTGCGTATCTCGCCCCTGATCGTCGGCGCGACGCTGCGCATCCAGGATTCGCTGATGGCGGGTAAGTCGCGATTCATGGCCGAGGTCGAGCGCGTCCGGCAACTGGTGGAACTGTCGCGCGGGAAGCCGCCCTTGCTGTTCCTGGTCGATGAGATTTTCAGCGGCACCAACTCGCACGACCGCCGCATCGGCGCCGAGGCCGTGGTGCGCGGCCTGGCCCTGGCGGGAGCGATCGGTCTGGTGACGACGCACGACCTGGCGCTGACGCACATTGTCGAGGTGCTGGCGCCGCGGGCCGCGAACGTCCATTTCGCCGATTACATCCGAAACGACGAGCCGGACTTCGACTACACAATGCGCCCCGGCATCGTGCAGCACAGTAACGCTCTGGCGCTGATGCGAAAAGTCGGACTCGAAGTGTGAGCGCCGCGGCGGACCTACCGACCTGGGATTCGCTCCCCCGGACCGATAGACTTTCCCTCAGAGGTTGTGAAATAATCCCGATGCGCCATTGCAAAATAAGGACTTACGCCGCGAAAGCCGGCATTCTTTCACAGCCTCTCAGCACCGAACCTTGTTCTCAGCAAACGAGTCAGGAAGAAGAGTGACACTCAACCATCAAGGAGACAAAATGGGGCAGCAACCCGTGAACGCCAGCGGCTTGCAGTGGATGGTCCGGGGCAACACCTTCATGATGTGCGGCCGGACCCTGGCGCGCTTGCCGGCCGGGGCCTACTCCTGCTCGCAGGACTACAACGGCAACGCCGTCTTCACCGCGCGCAATCTCCAGGCCGACGACATCATCGATTTCTCCGACAGCCTCGCCGCCAAGGTGCTCGACGAGATCGAACGCTTCTGGAAGATCGGCGACCGTTTCCGCAAGCACGGCTTCCTGCACCGCCGCGGCTATCTCTTCTACGGCAAGCAGGGCTGCGGCAAGTCATCGCTCGTCCATCTGATCGTCAGCCGCATCCTCGACGCCGGCCATCTCGCCTTTTTCTGCGAGCATCCCGGCAGCTTCATCGCCTGCATGGAGCAGCTGCGCCAGGTCGAGGCCGATCGTCCCATGGTCTGCGTCTTCGAGGACATCGACGCGGTTATCAAGGCGTATGGCGAGAGCGAACTGCTTCAGTGGCTCGACGGCAACCATCAGGTGAACAAGGCCATCAACCTGGCGACGACCAACTATCCCGAGACGCTCGATCGCCGCATCATCTCGCGGCCGCGCCGCTTCGATCGCATCCTGCGCATCGACGCTC
>JBBSDR010001394.1:0-2645 GCA_038240465.1 Gemmatales bacterium | reverse complement strand
CTCCGAGAGTCTTTGCATTTGCGTCAGCTATTGCAAGTTGGCAGATTCCTTGACGTTGTTCCACGGCATACGGGCCAGCATCATCCCCATCCCGCAAGTGTCGGTGATCCCGGCGAACACCAGTCCGGCTCCCACGAATGCCGACAGCCCGATGAATGCAAGATGGACGAAAGAGAGTCCCGCCCCCAGCAGCACGAGCAGTCCTGCTGCGATGCGGACCTGTCGTTCCAGGGAAATCGCCTTCTTGCCACGCACGACCGGCAGACCGGCTTCGATGCATGCTAAGGTTCCGCCTTCGATGTTGACTACGTTCGTGAAACCCGCCGCGAGAAATTTCTCGCAGGCTTGCTGACCTCGGTTGCCAGAATGACAGATGAAGTACAGTGTTTCGCCTGAAGCGCCGTTGCGGGCCTGCATGAGCGCTGCCGGGTCGAGCCCGTCCAGCGGGACGTTCCGGGCGATCTCGACGTGGACCTCCCGGAACTCGACCGGCGTGCGGACGTCGATGAGATCGATTTTTTTACCGGTCGCGCAGAGCTCAGAAAGTTGTAGGGGTTTAATGACAGCGACGCTCATGATGTTCTCTTCAAGATGTGCTCTGGCAGAGCAGCAGAGCTCCGCTGTTCGACCGTAAGCTTCTCCAGTGCTTCCACTTTTGCAAGTCGACGCTTGTGGCGCTCGACACCGCTGAAGCGAGCAGCCAGAAACTTCTCAATCAATTCAAGTGCGAGCGCTGAGCCGATAACTTTTCCACCCAGACAAATAACATTCATGTCGTCGTCTTCAACGCCTTGATGGGCCGAGAATTCGTCGTGGATGAGCCCGGCACGCACGCCGGGTATTTTGTTCGCGGCGACCGACGCTCCGACGCCGCTGCCGCAAAAAGCCAGCCCTCGCTCGATCTCCCCGGCGGCGAGAGCCCTGGACAAGGGGATGACGAAGTCGGGATAGTCGTCTGCGGGGTTTAGTTCGTGCGCGCCGAAGTCAACGACCTCGTGTCCCGCTCCACGCAGCGAGTCGGCCACTTGCCCTTTCAAAGTAAAACCACCATGGTCCGCGGCGATTCCTACACGCATCAGTTCTTCTCCTTAACCTGCCGAAGCAAGTCATGTGTTTTTTTGCAGACATTCGCGACGCTGAAGCCATAGCGCTCCATCACAACTGGCCCCGGGGCTGATGCCCCGAACGAGTCTACCCCGATTACGGCGATCTGGGGACCGACGTAGGATCTCCAGCCGAGAGATGCGCCGGCTTCGATCGCGAGTAGGGGCACTCCCGGCGGCAAGACCTTTTCCTGATAACTCGCGGACTGAAGCGAGAAGATGTTTATGCTCGGCACACTCACTACTCTCGCTTGGACGCCCTCAGTCGCCAATCGATCACGGGACTCCAGCGCCAGATGGACTTCGGAGCCGGTCGCAATCAGAATGATGTCGGGTCGCGATCCTGCCGGAGAGTCCGCAAGGACATAGCCGCCAAGCGGTACTCCCGTGAGGATAGCCGGATAGCGGGCCAGGTCGAGCACGGGAAGTCCCTGGCGTGTCAACACCAGGGGCACGGGACCTTCCTTTCGCTCCAGGGCGATTCGCCAGGCAGCAACCGTTTCATTGGCATCCGCTGGTCGGATGACTACCATGCCGAGGATCGATCGTAATCCCAGCAGTTGTTCAACCGGCTGATGGGTCGGTCCGTCCTCGCCCATGGCGATGCTATCGTGGGTGAAGATGTAGATGACTGACAGGCCGTTCATTGCCGCGAGGCGCATCGGCGGACGCATGTAGTCGCTAAAGATGAGAAAGGTTCCGCCGTAGGGGATAAGGCCGCGGTGGAGCGCCATGCCGTTTAGGATCGCGCCACCGGGTTGAACTTGAGGAAGCGATCCCAGAGTGTGTAGGCCATCGCCGCCGAGCCGAGAGGTAGTCCCGGGTGCCCGGACTTGGCCTTCTGCACCATGTCCACAGCGAGGAAACGGAGGGTGTTGATGCAGAGCTCGTCTAGTTCGGGCCGTGGAATAGTTGTTGAATGAGTCATAATCGTCGTGTGCCTTCACTTTGTTTCAAGGCTTACTTGAGCTTTTCACCTCGAAGACCCGGCGACGACACCGAGCTCTTCGGATATGTTCGCCCCGAGCCAACCGCTTGAGAAACCTGCACGCCGCAGCCCGCTGACGAGGTAAGGACATTGCCGCAGGAGACGCCAGAGCAAGCCCGAACGATAGTTCTCGATCATCAGCACGACGGGCCCCTGGTTGAGACCCAAGTGCCAGGGGGAAACCCAGACCGGCAAATCATCTGTCGTCCTCGGAAAAGTGGGATTGAAAGTGGCCTTGTAACCGTAAGTGTTTGCGATCCGCAGACTCAGGTCGTCAAAATACTGGAGTGCCGGCAGTACGATCTCCGGTGCAAAGGGGAGCGAAGCGACTACAGCCCACGGCGAAATCGTGCCATCATCGGGGCCATCGGGCACACCCCGCGCGAGATAACCGAAGAAGTGCCGCTCTCTGCCCTTGATAGTGCGAGTCACCGAGCCGGGGCCATTGCTGGCAGTTATCCCCCAGCAGTTTAGCCCGTACCCGTCGAACTGGCCTGGATTGCGGACGGCGTGTTGCTGCTGCGCATAGGTCGCTCGCCGACTGTTTTCAAAGT
>JBBSDR010001393.1:0-2645 GCA_038240465.1 Gemmatales bacterium | reverse complement strand
GTTATGAGCTTTGATCTTCCAGTTCGACTCGCCTCCCCCGATCAGGTGCTTCAGGTAGTGCCATTCCCAGTGACGTTCGTGTTCCGGCATTTTCTCCAGCAACTCGGCCACGCTCTTTGTATCTCCCTCTTTCCAGGCAGCCTGGGCGCGCTCGAGGGTCCGTAGATACTGCAGACGCTGGGCAACGTCTCTCTCACGCATCGCCTGCTCTCTGGCTTCGCGCTCCGCCTGTTCCGCCTGCTTCGCTTGCAGTAACGCACTGGCTCGTTCCACCTCGGCCCGCGCCCGCTGGCGATCGGCCTCATTACGGGCTTGCCGGAGTTCTCGCGTCAGGTCCTCGATCCGCTCCTGAAGTTGCTTCAGGTTTCGCCCTTCGCCGGCGAGTTTCGCGGCGACCTCCGCTTGCGGTTCAATGCTGACACGGACTACTTCCCTGCCGTCCTTCTTGATGTCCACCAGTTTCGTCAGCACCGGCTTGCCGTCCTTGCTGGCTTCGAGCCGGTACTGCCCCGTGTGCAGCCGCATTTCCGCGATGCCCTCACCGCTGATGATGACGTCCTTGCCATCGACCGTTACGTTCACCTTCGGATCGCTGACCTCGACGACGAGGGTTCCTTCCGACGTCTTGACGCGAAAGACAACCGCTGTAGCCAGGCCGATGCCAAGCAACGCGGCCAGGGCAAGGCAGGCGACAATCGATCGGCGTCGTCGCGGCTTCCGTGCCGGCCGCAGAAACCAGGGCAGCGGCGCCTGCCCTGGGTCCCTGAAGTGGGCCAGGCATTCCCTGAGGACGTCGGCCGTCTCGATTGCGGATGAAAAGCGCCGCTGAGGATCTTTCGCATGCAGTTTCATCATGATCTCCTCCAGCCAGCCGGGAACGAGGGGATTGATTTGCCGGACCGGAATTGGCTCGTCTTCACTGACGCGGCGCAGCAGGGCGAAGACCGTGCTGGCGCGGAAGGGAGCCTGGCCGGTGGCCATCGCATACATCACCGAGCCGAGACTGAACAGATCAGAGCGCGCGTCCGCACCTTCGCCGCGCGCCTGCTCGGGAGCCATGTAGGCCGGTGTGCCGGGCAGGAAGCCGCTCTGGGTCACGGTGCCGTCGTCGAGGCTGCGGGCGAGACCGAAGTCGGTGATTTTCTGGATTGCCGCTTGCGGCTTAGCGGATGCATCCGCCAAGCCGCAAGCGGCAAGCAGGACATTCGCCGGCTTCAGATCGCGATGCACGATCCCCTGGGCATGAGCGGCAGCGAGACCGTCGGCGATCTGGATGGCGAGCTGCAACAGTTCTTCCACATGCAGAGGGCCGTCGCGATCCAGTCGCTGTTGCAGCGATTCGCCCTCCACATACTCCATCACAAGATAGGGCAGGCCGCGCTCAATATCGACGGTATGGATGCTGACGACGTTGGGATGAGCGATGGCGGCCGCGGCGCGAGCTTCCCGGGCGAAGCGCTTGCGCGCCGAAGCGCTGGCGGCCAGTTGCGGTGCCAGCACCTTGAGCGCGACAATCCGATTCAACTCCGGATCGAGCGCCTTGAGCACAATGCCCATGCCGCCGTGGCCGAGAACTTCGAGGACCTCGAAAGGGCCAAATTGGCCCAGAGAGCCGCGGCGATCCGAGGGAGCGATAAAGTCGAGAATCGCTTCGCCGTCACCAACCGTGTCGAGGTTGTGCTGCCGGGTCAACGCGGTGATGGCATGCGCCAGCGCGGGACCGGCTTCGAGCCGCCACCGGCCCAGGCGGGTAATGTCGATCGGCATCGAGCCGCCAATGGCCAGTGTCTCGAGCCGCTGGCGGCAGCCCGAGCAATCGTCGAGGTGCCGGGCCAGTTCGGCCTGGTCGGCATCGGACATCATGCCGTCGAGCAGATCGCTCAGGCGCGGCGTATCGGGACAGTCAACGGTCGGCATCATCGGCAAGTCTCTCTTCCTCGATCAGCCGTTGTACCTCTTCCTTGAGGCGGGCCAGCACCCGGCTGCGGGCAATGTAAACGGCCCCCACGGACAGGGACAGGAGAGCGGCAACCTCACGCGGCGGCTGGCCCTCGACAGCGGTGCGCCAGAACGCCTGCCAGGTCGTCTCCTGAAAGTGGCCGCGCACCTGTTCGGCTGCCCAGTCGAACAGCCGTTGACGATACTCCTGCTCCCACAATTCCTCCTCGTCGCTGGGGGCCGGCTCCTGTTGCAGGCGTTCGTCATCGACCTCCTCGGTGTGGCGGCGGCGGCGGTTCTGGCGTTCGAGGAACGTGTGCAGCTTGTTGCGGGCGACGGTGAAGAGCCAGCCACGAAAGCTGCCACGGCGCGGGTCGTACTCGAAACGGTCGATGGCGGAGGCGACGCCGCGCAGCACCTCCTGCGTCAAGTCGGCGGCATCGGCGTCTTGCAGGTTCCGGCGGCGCAAAAACCGATACACGAGCGGGGCGTACAGCTCGACGAGCTGGCGCCACGCCTCATGGTCTGCCGTGTCCTTGAGACGGACCAGCAGGCTCGGCCGGGTGTGCGGCGACGAATTCATGCACACAGTCCCTCACCTGGAAATACTACCCTCCTTATAGAATCTTTCACAGCGTCTCTTGCCGTGGTGCAGGCGGCTCGCCTGCTCTTCTCTTGCCGTGGTGCAGGCGGCTCGCCTGCTCTTG
>JBBSDR010001392.1:0-2646 GCA_038240465.1 Gemmatales bacterium | reverse complement strand
GGCCACGAGCCGCATGTTGGCGCTGATCAACTGGTCCTTGACCTCGTTGGCGTCAGCCTGCAGTTCCTCGATCTGGCGCAGGTCCTGGATGCGGACGCGAGCCGGATCGACCTCGGTATCCGAACCGTCCTTGCACAGGCGCAGCCGAAGTTGGGACGCCTTGTGCTTGAGGTAGTTCATCTTGCGGAACAGGTGTTGTTCCTGGTCCTTGCTCAGGAGCGGCACCTCGTACATCGGCGCCAGTTCCGGCGGCACGTCCTTGGGCGCCTTCATCTCGCGCCGCTTCGCTTCGTACTCGTCGGCGTTCGGCATGGCCGCGACGTAGCCCGCATCCACAGTGGGATCGTCGAACGATTCGTGGTAGATGTAATCGAGGGGCTGCTCGAGCAGGCGCTGGGCACGCACCTCGTTGATCACCCGATACATGGACGTGCGGGTGCGATTGAAACGTTTTGCGAGCGTATCCACGGCAATACCCCTCCGATAGGAGTTATAGATCACTTGCTTGATGGTCTCTTCCAGAGGTCCGGTCAGGTTCGGGAACAGGGCCTGGGCGGGATGTTCCCGGTCGAAGTTCTTGATCGTGTAGCGGATGGTTTCCACCGACCGCTCCAGGCGACGCGCTATGCGCCGGCTCACCTCGGTCAGCGATCCCCCGGCCACTCGTGAGAGCCGCCGGGCGCGCTTGAGGATGTCTTCCTTTTCGTCTTCCGTCAGTTGCGAAAACCGGCCGCCGCGTTCCACATGGTCCTTGTTCGTTGCCAGAAAACTGTCGAGGACTGACTGGGGGAAGCCGATCTGTCTTCGGCCCTTGCCGATCATCCGCATGCCGATCAGGCCGCGTGCCTTCCAGCGGCGAATGGTCTTGGTCGAGACGTTGAGCTGTTTGCTCACTTCCTCCAGGGTCCAGATCCGTTCTGCTTGCAGTTCCGGCGGCCGCAGCAGTTCGATCATTTGACGCAGGTCGTGATCGAGGTCGCAGCCGTCAATCAGCAGGTCCGGGTAGGAATCCGGACGGTATTCGGTGATGCGGAAGCAGAGATACTGGTATGGGTACTTCTTGCCCGCCTCGATCTCCGCCAGCAATTTCTCAACGCGACCGAGTTGCTCCAACCGTTTCATGGGGGGAGCATACCGCACCTGTTGATCCGTCAACTGTTTCAGAGCAGGGTGCTTGAAGCCTGTCACGACGTCCACTCCTTGCAAGCCCGCTTCCGTTTGTGCGAGCTATTCACTCTGGCGCGGTTTCAAGGGCGTTCTCGCGTCAGTCTCTGGTCATTCCTCTTCTTCCCGGGTAAGGTTTCAACCCCATTCCTGTCGAAGAAGAAAGGTCCATCACTATTCTTGGATGCCGGTCAGAGGGTTCAGGTTCGGTCGAATCTCATCCCATCCTGCCCCGAGTCCGACACTTCCGGTTTTCGTTTGCCTCGTTCCGCTTCCTTATTCGCTCGCTGGCCCTTTTGCTTTCTCAAACGCTTGCTGGACAGATCAAGTGACTGGCGGCTTGTCAAGGTGCAAGTCCCGCGCCATTCGCGGCCGCGCCGCTTTTCTTCCTCGGCGCGAGTGGCCCCGCCTATCTTCCAAGCGCAATTCTGGGCTTGACTTGCGCTTTTCGATTGCTACTTACTGCCGCTCAGCATTCAGCTCGGCTTCCGCTGCTCTTTCTTGTAAACTATTCAAAGATACAGTAGCGTTGTTCAAAAATGCAAGCGGCGTCGCATGCTATTGAAGCAGTGGGCCAACTATCCTCCCAGGCCGCAAAGTCTGTGTCATCGGCGGGTTGGAAACGAGCGTGCGGCGCGGTTCGCCTCATGCGAAGGGACAGAGCCGGGTAGAATTCTCGCGGACACTTCAGGTTCGCGATGCCCCGGACGGGCCTCGCTCAGCCATCGGGAGCCAATCTTGAAAGCCCCTGCTCTTCCATACGTTGCCGCCCTTGCCTGCGTTCTCTCGGCCATTTCTCTGCGGGCTGATGAGGTAACACGGCTGCGCGAGGACCTCCCCATCGGCAGTCGCTACCAGGTGCAAATCCGCGTTCAACTTCAGGGGACACTGACCGTTCCGGGCGAGAAGGGCAAGCCGGAGCCGAAGCCCCTTCCCCTGACCGGCGAGAGCGCCATCGACTACGACGAGCGCGTTCTCGCACTGGACCGCGAAGGCAAGGTCAACCGCACTGTGCGCATCAATCGCCGTATCGACTTCGAGCGCCAGGTCGGCACGACGCCGCAGAAGGCCACCCTGCGCCCGGCCGTTCGCCGGATCGTTCAGGTTCGGATGAACAATACCGAGGTCCCCTTCTCTCCCGATGGGCCTCTGACCTGGGGCGAGATCGACCTGCTGCGGACGGATGTCTTCACCCCGGCCCTGCTGGGCCTGCTGCCGGAACGCGAGGTGAAGGTCGGCGACCGCTGGAAAGCCACGCTGGTGGCCGTGCGCGAGTTGACCGATTTCGAGCAAGTCGATGAGGGCGGCCTCGATTGCCGGCTCGAACGCATCGTCGTTGTCGAGCGGCGACGGCAGGCGCGGGTGTCGCTGACGGGAACGGTGCGCGGCACCAACGAGGACGGCCAGGCACGCCAGCAACTCGATGGCTACCTCACCTTCGATCTCGACGGCGGCTATCTCAGCGCGCTGACGCTCAACGGC
>JBBSDR010001391.1:0-2647 GCA_038240465.1 Gemmatales bacterium | reverse complement strand
GGGAACCCTCGCTTGCGCTCGGAGCTGGTTGGCAGTGTCACTTCCCGCGCCGCTTCTGGAATGGATCGCTCTTGACGATCTCCAGCACCAAACGCGAAAACTTGTAGCCGTCCTTCTTCAGCGCTTCGACGCAATCGTCGATGGCGCACTTATCGGCATACTCTACGCCCCGGCCCAGGGCATAGGTAAGCATTTTTTCCGTCAGACAGCGAGCGAACGCCTCGGAACGCTTCTTCAGAATGCTCTTGAGGTCCTTCGGTCCGCTGAACGTCTCGCCGGATGGCAGCGCTCCGGCCGGATCGATCGGGAACTTGCCGTCCTTCGTTCGCCAGGCCCCCAGGGCGTCGAAGTTCTCGAAGCTGAAGCCCATCGCGTCCATCTGGACGTGACAACTAGCACAGGCTGGCTTCGCCCGGTGCATCTCCATCCGCTGCCGCAGCGAGGCAGCCTCGATGGCCTTCTTCTCCTCGCTCAATTCGCCCGCTTCCGGCGGCGGTGGCGGCGGCGGGGCGTTGAGGACGTTGTCGAGGATCCACTTGCCGCGCTTGACCGGCGAGGTCCGCGTCGGGTTCGACGTTGTCGCCAGGACGGCCGCCATCGTCAGCACGCCTCCGCGCGGTGTGTCTTTCAACTCAACGCGGCGAAACTGTGGGCCGGCGACGTTGCTGATGCCATAGTGCCGGGCCAGCCGTTCGTTGAGGAAGGTGAAGTCCGCATCAAGGAAATCGAGGATGTTGCGGTCCTCTTTCACGACCGCCTCGAAGAACAAATCCACTTCCTTGATCATCGCGTCGCGCAGGCGATCGTCGAAGTTCGGAAAGAGATTGCGGTCCGGGTTGAAGTTGCGCAGGCTGCGCGTCTGCAGCCACTGCCCGGCAAAGTTCTCCGTCAGCGCCTTCGCCCGATCGTCCTTGAGCATGCGCCGCACCTGCTGCTCGAGATTCTGGCGCAGTTCACCCTTGTCGGCGACAGAGAACAGTTCCGCGTCGGGCATCGACGCCCAGAGGAAATACGACAGCCGGACGGCCAACTCGTGTTCGTCGAGTGTCCGCACCACCTGGCCCGGCGCGGGGTCCTTCTCGATGCGGAAAAGGAAGTGCGGCGAACAGAGGACGCCCTGGATCGCGATACCGACGGCCTTCTCGAACGTCTCTCCTTGCTCGTCGGCCAGTTTGAACAGCTTCAGATAGCGGTCGATTTCGCGCTCGCTCGTGGGCCGGCGAAAGGCTCGGCGGAGGAAACCGGCCAGCACCTTGTGCGCAGCCTCGGCCTTCGTCATGGTGTCCGAGGGCAGGGCGATGAGGAGCTTGCTCCGGGCGTCGCGGGGAGCGGCCGACAGTGGCGCCTGCACCTCGATATGGTGGACGGCGAGGCCGCGATTCTTCTTCGTCTTCTCGTCGGAGAACTCGTTGAGGAAGACGGCCGCGATGCGCCGGCTTCCCTTCGTCACGCGCGTCTTGACCTCGAACACCTTGGCGCTTTTGGGATCGGCCTCCTTGACGTCGAATGTTTGCACATCCCTGCCCTCGAAGCGAACGACCATCTTGACCGGCTCCTTGCCCGCCTGTTCGCCGTGAGCGCGAACGCGCAGGATGTACTCGCCGTCACTCGGGAATTCGTGGAGAACGTGGAGCGGCCCCTTCTCGGTCAGCAGACGATAGATGGGCATGAGGCTGCTGGCGGCATTGCCTTGCAGTTCAGCCCCCATGTAGCGGCGGATCGGTGCCGTACTCTCGCGCTTGACGAGGGCCTGGTTGACGATGCGCTCGGCGGCGGTGAGGTACTTCTCCATCAGGAGCGGCGACATGGACAGCACGTCGCCGATGTTGTCGAATCCGTAGCCGACATCGTCGGCGGGGAAATCGTCCGCGGGCTGAAAATCGACGCCAACGAGATCGCGAATGGTGTTGTTGTACTCGACGCGATTGAGCCGGCGGATGGTGACGCGGCCGGGATCGCGTCCCTTCTGGCAGTTGATGGCGGCGAGCCGCTGATCGAGGAACGCGGCCAGGAGTTCGCGTTCGGCGGCTGTCGGCTGCGGCTTGTCCTCGGGCGGCATCTCACGGGCCTTGAGCGCGCTATGGACCTTGTCCCAGGTCTTGCGGTCGCCCTCGCCCTTGATCTTGTCGAGCGCGAATCCCCCCTTGGGTTTGGCGCCGCTGTGGCACTTGAGGCAATACCTGTCGAGAACACTCGCGACCTGCTTGCTGTAGGCGATGCGGACAGGTTGGCTGTCTTCCTTGCCGGCGGCGAGGAGGCCAGCGAGGGAGAGCAGCGTCAGCAGTCCGGCGAGACGCAACCGCATGGAAGGATAGCTCCTGGAACGGGGTAGGCGCAGGCGGGAGAGTCAGTCTATGGATTGAACCGTGCGGCGGGCAGAGAGTTCCGCTATCAAACTGCGGTTGCCTGCGATCTCGCGACTGGAGATGATGCTTTCGGACATCCTGGCAAAAGGGGAGGTGTGTTCATGCCGCGTGCATCGGCCCTGTCGGCGCTGGAGAACATCGGCGACTTACTGGAGCAACTTGGCGGCATCTCCCCGCGCCGCGTCCGTCTTCATCCGCTGCCGGGTACGGCCACCGAGAAAGACCTGCTCAAGATCCTCGATCGAACCAATCGTCCCTGCGAACTGATCGACGGTGTACTT
>JBBSDR010001390.1:0-2651 GCA_038240465.1 Gemmatales bacterium | reverse complement strand
CGGGGGCGACAGGGTGCCTCCGGGAACGCCGCCCGTGAGGGCGGACCCCGCCGCCAGGGCATTCTCCCACAGACGAATCGTTTGCCGCTCGTACTCTCTGCCGTGGAGGCTGAACTGCAGCAGGTTCGCGCGGGCCTCGTCGGTTTCCGGGGCCCGGCTCGGCGCCGGCTCCGTGAACGGCGCCCACGGCGGCCGTTCCAGAGGCAACGAGGACATGCCGTCCGCAGGGGCGCGAGTTTCCGGCGCGGCCGCATAGGCCAGCGCCTGGAAGTTGACCTCATGCTTGCGATATTCGGGGTGTTTCGCGGCGTTGCCGAAGACGGAGGCGGAGCCGGCCTGGTGCAGCAGCACCCAGTTGGCATTCTCCCGAGTCAGCCAGTCCAGCGGATTGATCAGCGACTCGCTTTCCGCCAGGTAGAGCACGACATGGTCGATGTTGAGCCTGTCGAGGATCGTGCGCCAGTCGTCCACTCCTTCAGGGTAGTGCCCTTTCGGATCGCTGGAGAGACCGCGGCGGAGATCGACGTAGTCCTGCGCCACCTTGCCGAACAGGCCATAGCGGTTGTCGAAGAAATCCTTGATGTCGGGGGCGTAGAAGGCCAGGGCGTTGCCCACTTCCGGCGAAAAGTGGAAGCCGCGCGTGTCTTCCGGCAGAACGCCGTCCTTGCGCAGCCGCTCGAGCGCGACCGCCGTGTTCTCGAGCGCGGGGTCGAGATCGTTGGCCAGGGCGAACCGGTGACGTTCGTAGGGGCGGTTTTGCAGCCAGCCCGGCCAGCCGACGACGAGCAGGCCCAGAAGGAAGATCGTGCCAAAAAAACGGCCCAGGAGAGCGAACGGATCGTTTCTGTTTCCCAACGCCTCGCGTTTTCTCACGGCCTCCTGGAAGTTGAGCGCGGCGATCGGAGCGGCGAGGACGGCGAAGAACGGAACGGCCCGGCCATGCCACGCGCTCAGCGCGAAGGGGAAGACCACCAGCAAGACGCGCCACCAGCGGATACTGTGGCGGTTGACCGCGAAGGACAGGGCGGCCACGAGGGCGAGCAGATAGAAGGCGAGGTGAGCGGCGCTGAGGTTGGCCCTCGTGAAATAGGCGGGATTGAAGGCGCTCACGAACAGCGAACGCTGCAGGTCTCGATCGCGTTCGAGGACATGGGCGGTTTCCGATAGACCTAACTGGGTCGGCAGTGTATAGGCGAAAACGTGATAGGGATTGATCAGACAGACGGCGAAGCCCGCGACGGCAAGGAGGCGAAGCGCCCTCACCTCGCCGGGACGCGGGTCCGTGTCGGGATTGCCTCGCTGAAGGGCCTGGCCGATGGCGTAGAGGGCCACGGTCAGCGGGCCGAGAAAGAACCATTCATCGAAGTTGACCCAGACGACGAACAGGACCAGAATCGGCCAGTAATCCTTCCAGGTGACAGGCGACTGCTCGCGCTCTCTTTCCGCCCGGTAGAGATAGTGTCCGCCGCGCTGAAGGAAGTACAGCGTCAGGCCCAGGAAGAAAAACGAGACGATGACGGGTTGCACGAGCAGACGGGGACTGAGGGCGAGAATGCCGACGCTGGCGGCCAGGATGGGTCCCCACAGGTTTCGCCCGCCCTGGCCCGTGCGGATGAGGACGAGAGCGAGCAGCACGCACAGGACGGCGCGAGCGATGCTCAGAGCGGAGATGCCACCGGCTTTGTACAGAAAATGAAGGCCGACGTCGTAGAGCCAGGAGTGATTGACCCAGGTGACGCCGGCGCTGGTGTGCGAATACGGATCCTGGCCGGAGAAGGGATTGTACTTGCCGGCGAGGAAGTCACGGCCCGAGGCCAGGTTCATCAGCAAATCGTGGTTGCGTACCGGAGCGATGGGCACCTCGATGGCCAGCAGCAAGGCCAGCGCGACGAGAATCGCATCGGCGACGTAAGATCGCCCTTTGGGCACGCCGCGGACGGGGACTGGCAAGGGAGCCAGGGGTAAGGCCGGTCCCTGTTCGGTGACGCCGTCGGGAGAGCCAGTGGGGCCGGGAAGCGGCGCGGCGGTGGCGCTGGAAGGCGGGGATGTCTGGGTTTCGTCGGCCGGCATGGCAAGGTCCTTGAATAGCGCGAGGCTGGAATAAGTCAGAGACTGTCGGGACGAAGTTTCTGATTCCCACGGTAGACCGGCGCCGCGTCCAGGTCAAGCATCAGTAACCGTATAGACCACCGAGGCATCGAACCGAACAGTGCCGCCGGCGGCGTGGGCGGTACAATAAACGAAGGGCCGGATGTCGGCCCTGGAGTTTCGAGGCGAAGGAGAGAGGCGATGTCCATGACCCGTGTGCGTGTGCGTTCCTGGGCGATCGCTCTGCTGATAGCCGCTGTCCTGGTTGTGGCCGGCTTCGGCCTGTTCCCGTTCTTCCTCGGCCAGCAGTTTCCCGAGGCGCGCGCTCTGGAGAACGCCCAAAAGGAGAGCAAGCTCGATCCGGCGCCCGAACTGGAGGGCGGCACCGCCTGGCTCAACACTGCCGCTCCCATTCGCTTGAAAGACCTCAAGGGCAAGTTCGTCCTGCTCGATTTCTGGACGTATTGCTGCATCAACTGCATCCACACGCTTCCGGACCTCGCCAAGCTCGAGAAGAAATACGCCAACCAGCTCGTCATCATCGGCGTCCACTCGGCCAAGTT
>JBBSDR010001389.1:0-2652 GCA_038240465.1 Gemmatales bacterium | reverse complement strand
GACTACAGGTGCTATGCCTCATGTTTACCATGGCCATCTTTGTAGTCCGGCTACGTTTTTTGGCCAGATCGCCGGTGAACGGTTACGAAGAAGGCTCGATAGCATGTCTGCGTCTTCGTGCTAGATGACCGTTTCAGGTTTCTCGTAGCGGGTGCCCGTTGGCACACCCGTGAGTGTCCAGATGCAAGTCCGCTACAGAGAACCTGAAACGAGACTACGGATTATGGCGATCGCGGTCCTGAGCCGGTCAGCGCGGCTTCGGCGTGGCCTCGATGTGGCCCTGTGGCGTCGGCCCCGGCGGCACATTCAGGCCGTCCACCAGCAGCAGTCCTTTGATTTCCACCTCCGCCTTCCGCAGGTCGAGCAGGGCGTTGGCGTACTCGTCGCTCATCTGGAGGTAGGTGCGCTGAGCGACCAGAACTTGCGGCTTGGTCGCTCGCTTCTTCTTGAAGTACTCCTGGTACATCTCCAGCGCACGGCGCGACGTGGGCAGCGACTGCTCGCGGTAATCCCGAACCGACTCCCTGGAGGTCTGGTAGCGGCTGAAGGCGTCGGCCAGGCGGCCGCGCAGGGACAACTCCATCCGGGTTACCTCGGCGTAGGCCCGGGCCAGGTCGGCCTTGGCCTGGCGGATAGTGCCCTGGTTGCGGTCAAACAGGGGAACGCGGATAGAGACTTGAGCGTTCCAGTTGGTGCCGGGCGTCTCGAAGTTGCGGCCGGGTCCGCCCTGCACGACGATGTTCGGGATCGGCTCGACCTGTTCCCGCTTGACGGTGATGTGGTCGCGGGCGACCTCCGCCTGGGCGAACTGGATCTCCGGGCTGTCCTGCAGCAGCCGGCAGAGTTCCTTCTCCCACTCCAACGGAGGGCCATCCGGCTCAAGCGGGCCGGCCAGCGGGGTCTGTGCTAGATCCGGCGTGCCGATCAAGATGACCAGGTGCTCCCAACTGCGGCGGGAGCGCTGCTCGACCGCCACGAGGGCAACTCGCTCGCGGTTGGCCTCGACCTGGGCCTGGAGGAGATCCGGCTCGTTGGCCTGGCCGAGATTGAGGAGTTCCTTAGTGGTCGATACCGCTTCCTGAGCGTTCTTGGCCAGCGCGCGGTGGTTCTCGATGAGCTGCTGGGCGGCCAGCACTTCATAAAAGGCAATGGTGATGCCATTGACGACGCGTAGCTGCTGGGCCATCGCCTGGATCTCGGCGGCGCGGACTTCCTGCTGGTACTTGGCGCGGCTCAGGCGAAGCTTGCACCCCGTGACGATCTCCTGCCGAATGAAACCGCCCTGAAATTCACCGGGAGTACTCCTACCGTTGGCACCCTTCACACCGATCAGCTCGCCCTGGTAGCCGATGGTCGGGTTGAGGTAAAGTCCGGCCTGGTGGGCCTTGGCCTGAGAGATGTCGATCTGCGCCGCCGCCTGGGCGAGCGTCGGGTTGTGCTGCAGGGCCATCTGTTCCAGATCGGCGAGGGTCAGGACGCCTGCGGCTTTTCCCGCCGCGGGGCCGGGCGGAAGCACAAGGTGCTCCTCGTGCTGCTCGACGCGAATGGGTATCGCTCTGGCAGGGGGACCGGACCGGACAGAAAGCGGGATCGCGACGCAAAGG
This sequence comes from Gemmatales bacterium, assembly GCA_038240465.1. GTDB lineage: Bacteria > Planctomycetota > Planctomycetia > Gemmatales > Gemmataceae > JBBRIK01. Next base: position 1,048 of record JBBSDR010001389.1, on the reverse strand, counting down.
CTGAGGCAAGACACGAGAACGGCTTTACGCTGCCATGGTCGGACCATGCACGTCTCCTTCCGGGGTGAAGTTCAGCGCCCGCCAGCACTCCTATCTCATTCGGTAGTCCAGGTTAGCGAGTTGAACCAATTTGCCCCGTCAGAAGCGGTCTTCTCGCTGACCTGCCGAATGAGTTGATTTTTCCGGGATAGCGGCGATAATGAAAGTTAGAGTTGTGCTGGCGACCAATCCCTTTCTGCTGGCGGCTTATGTTTCGTCTTGGGGTGGTAACCTATCTGGTGATCGTGACGTCGGTAGGGCCGGCCCTTTGCTGCTGCACAACGGCGCGCCTGCTTGCCAGCTTCGGGCCGACGGCCTACAAGGAAGGGCAGCCCAGGCCCGCTCCCACGAGTTGTTGCCATCACTCCTCCCCTTTGAATCATGGCAAGGTCCCCGCCGAGAAGCACTCGCCGGACTGCCCGCAGTGTCCTTGTAATCAGGATTGCCTCCAGCCGGTCCTCTCCACTACTGAACTCGACGGGTTGAGCCTTCTGCATCTCCGACTGCTTCCAGCCGACGGGGTCTTCCTGCCCCTTCTCTCGGATCTCCAGTCGTCCCTCACGCTAAGCGCGTTTCGACCCGCTTCTGGGGATCTCTGGCTCTTGCCGTTCCTCTCCACGCGCGACATTCTCTTCCATCTGCACATGCTGCGCTGCTAAACCTCGCTTTCAATTCGTTGGGATCCCGGCTTCGCTTCGTGCTATTTGAACACGCATCCAGGACGGCCCGTGGGCGGTTCGCGCGGCCATGGCTGCTTCCCTTCTCCGACGGAACCTTCAGCCATGTTCAACCCTGTCGAAATCCTCATCGACGCTTTCGGGGACCAGCTTCGCGCCGGCTACCGGCGCATGTACGGCGGACTCAAGGTCGATTACGAGGACATCATCTGCTGGGTCAGCGGCCTGTCGCTGGAGAACATCGCCAACAGCGATGCACTGTATCACAACGCCGAACACACCATCCTCGTGACCCTCGTCGGCCAGGAGATCCTGCGCGGCAAGCACATGCG
>JBBSDR010001388.1:0-2653 GCA_038240465.1 Gemmatales bacterium | reverse complement strand
GCCGTTGCCGCCGAAATCGTTGGGCGTATCCACAAGGCCCTTGCCGAAGTGGTAGTGCCAGATGCGATTGGCGATCGAGCGCCACGTCAGCGGGTTTTTCGGATCGGCGATCCATTCCGCGAGAGCGGCCCGGCGCTGGCCCTCCTCGTCCGGCTTCGTCAACTTGAAGTCAAACGGCAATCCCGGCACACAGGCCAGCGCGCCGGCAGCGACGGCCTTGCCCGGCTTCTCGACGTCGCCGCGCTCCAGGACGTGAATCGGCCGCGGCGCATGCGGCAAGGCCGCGTAAACCTGTGCCGGGCGGGCGAGCGAGGCGAGCCGCTGTTCGACGAGCAATCGCTCCCGGGCGCTGGACTCCAGGGCTGCTTTCGTCGCGGCGTCGAGGAGTTGATCGAGCAACTTCTGGCGTTGCTGCGCGACCTGGGCGATAGCGTCCTCCACCTGCTCGCGCTGGCGCAGGGCGGGGTCGGAGGAATCGGGCAGATGAATCCGGCTGCTGCAGTCATCGACCAGAAAACGCCGGCTCCAGCGGCCTGATTCGATCGTATCGAGCGACGTCACCGTCGTGCCGAGCGCGACATTCTTGCCGCTGGAAAAGGCCTGCATTTCAGCGAGGGCGAAACAGTAATCCTCCTCGCGCTTCCACAGACGCAGGGCCGTCACGCGGATGTAACGAGCCTTCTTGCCATCAAGACGGACGCGGAAGGACGCGTCGCCCGGATTGGGGTAATCGCGTGTCGAATGGTCGGCAATCACCTCGGCGCGGGCGAACGCCGGCTCGTCGGAAAGAGCGATGGTGAATCGAGCCGGAAAGCCAAACCCCGGTGCATCGCGGAAGTCGGTCGGCCTTGCCGGCAGCAGACGCACCTCGTCGAGCGGCAGCGACTTGCCGAGATCGACTTGCACCCATTTGGTGACGTCCGGCGTGGCGGTGATGCCGCTGTGATAGCCGTTCGACGGACTGGGACCGCGTGTCTTTGGCTCCGGCAAGCCCGCAAGCCTGTTGCGCAGTTCCTTCAACCGATCGCCCAGATGGGCCGCCTCGGGACTGGTGAGCCTGTCGATCTTCTGTTGCAGTTCGCCCTGTTTCGCGAGCATCTCCTTACGGCGAGCCTCCAGAGCCAGGCGTTCCGGGGAAGAGCCGGCCTCGTAGGGACGATCGCCTCGATCGACTCCGGCGAAGACGGCCTGCAAGCGATAGTAATCCGTCTGGGCGATCGGATCGAACTTATGATCGTGGCAGCGAGCGCAGTGAACGGTCATGCTGACAAACGTGGACATGGTGCTGGAGAGCATATCATCGCGGTCGATCAGCCGCGTCTTCAGCTTATCGACGGTCCCTTCGCGCAACTCGACGTGGCCGACGAAGTCCCACGGCCCCGCCGCGATAAAGCCCGTGGCGACGACGCCCTCGGGATCAGTGGGATAGAGAATGTCGCCGGCAAGCTGCTCGCGGATAAAGCGCGCGAACGGTTTGTCGGTGTTGAACGACTTGATGACATAATCGCGATAGGGCCAGGCGTGATCGCGTCGTTTGTCCTTGTCGTAGCCGTGCGTGTCGGCATAGTGAACGACGTCCAGCCAGTGGCGGCCCCAGCGCTCGCCGTAGCGCGACGACGACAGCAGACGATCGATCAACTTCTCGTAGGCGTCCGGCGACGTGTCCTTCTCAAATGCCTCGATTTCTTCCGGAGCCGGCGGCAGCCCGTGCAGGTCGAAAGTCAGCCGGCGAATAAGCGTCCGCCGATCCGCCTCGGGAGACAGCCCGAGTTGATGTTTCGCAAGGCTCGCGCGGATGAAGGTATCGATCGGATTTCGGATTGGCGATTTCGGATTTCGGATTTCAGGGAGAGAGGGTCGCACGAGCGGACGCAGTGACCACCAGTTGGCATCGACGATGGGTTTGCCGTTATCGTTGAGAGCGATGGTCTTCGGCCAGGCGGCGCCGGCGTCGATCCAGCGACGGAGGTCGGCGATTTCCTGAGCGGAGAGCGGCTCGCCCTTTTTCGGCATGGCGGGCTTCGTGCCAGTCACCTGTTCGAGGAGCAAGCTGTTGGCGGGCTGTCCCGCAACGAGAGCGGGGCCATTCTCTCCGCCCTTGAGCAGGGCGTCGCGTGTGGACAGGTCGAGACCGCCGCGCGATTTCTGGGGATTATGGCATTCGAGGCAGCGTTTCTTCAGCACGGGAGCGACGCGCTCGCGGAACAGCGATTCATCGCCGCGGGCGGCGGGAGCAATCAGGGCAGCAAGCAGGAGGAAGCGGGAGGATTTCATAAAAGTGAGTCCTGCCATGATACAGTGTCGTATTCGCGAGTCGTCCTCAACCGAGGGTCCATCTCGCCCAGAGTCCCGGTTTCGGATCATCGCGCCCCATGACACGCCCGCGCCCCAGGTTCCGCAATCCAGCGCCCCATGACATGCCAGCGCCCAGGGTTCCCGAGTCCAAAGAGGCCCATGACACGCGAGCGCCCCGAGTTCCCGAGTCCAGGGAGGCCCATGACACGCGAGCGCCCCGGGTTCCGCTCCGAAGACTCCGCTGCACCCGGGGCTTTATTCGCGTCACCCATAAAGGGTTCAAGAGAAGACAGAAGAGGCGCAGGCTCTTGCGTCTTGAACCCCGTCAGGGGTGACCCGACTAAAGCCCCGGGTGGAG
>JBBSDR010001387.1:0-2653 GCA_038240465.1 Gemmatales bacterium | reverse complement strand
TCGATCAGATCGTGATGGATGGCCAGGTCGATCCGGACCTGCTCAACAAGGCGCTGAAGAACCCGCCGCCACTCGACAGTTTCGAGGGCTTTGTCGTCCCCACCAGTCCGGGCATCACTCCAGAAGAGGAGCAGCAGGAGAGTTCATCCGAACAGATGGAGAGCGAGGCGCTGGACTGGTTCTTCCAGGCTTCTGCGTTTGAGCCGCTCGCGCAAACGCTGCTGGCCGAGGCAGACATCGACCAGCCAGCCGATGCAGTGCCGGTATGGGCGTGGACCGCGTTGTTGGCGGCGCCGCTGGTGAACCAGCGCCCACGGCGGCGTCAGTTGAGCGGCACCTCTATCTCGACTTCTTGATCGTCGCGCAGAATCGTCAGCTTCAGTATGTCGCCCGTCTTCTTGTATGCGAGGATGCCGATCAACTCGCGCACGCGGCCGAGTTTCTTGCCGTCCGCTTCGAGAATGATGTCGCCGCGCTGACGTCCGGCCCAGGGCCGCAAACCCGCCTTCTCCGCCGGACTGTCCGGCACCACTTCCTTTATGACCAGCCCCGGCAGGCCCGCCGAGCGCGATTCCGACTCGGCATAGAACGATGCGCCCAGGACCGGCCGCACAACGCGCCGGTGGGCGATCAACTGCGGCACCACCTGGTTGATCTCATCGACCGGGATGGCGAAGCCGATGCCGGCCGAGGCGCCCGACTTGCTCAGGATGGCGGTGTTCATGCCGATCAGCCGGCCGGCGCTGTCCAGCAGCGGTCCGCCCGAGTTGCCGGGATTGATCGCCGCGTCTGTCTGAATGACGTTCTTGATCGCGCCGCCCTCGTCCTGGGGAATCTCCCGACCGAGCGCGCTGATGATGCCGCGTGTCAGGGTCTGTTCCAGGCCATAGGGGCCGCCGATCGCGAAGGTATACTGGCCCACTTTCAGATCGTCGGACCTGCCGACCTCGATCGGTTCGAGCTTGCCCTTGGGAACGCCGTGCATGACGAGAACGGCGGTATCTTTGGCCTCGTAGTCGGAAATCAGGCTGGCCTTGTAGGTCGATTGATCGCTGAGGGTGACCTCGAACGAATCGCCGCCGGCGACGACGTGAGCATTGGTGACGACCCGACCTTCCTTGTCCCAGATGAAGCCGGAACCCGAGCCGAGAGCGCGGCCGCCACTGAAGTTATAAACGGCGACGGCCGATTTGCGCACTCGGGAGTAGAGATCGACGACTTGCTGCTCTTCTGTCCAGAGAGAGCCGCGCGGCGCGACGGTCCTCGGCTTCGCGTTCGGATCGGTGCCGTCGCCCTGGTGGAACAGCCCGAGCCTCTGGACCGCGAGGAGTCCGAGAAGGACGGTGAGGAACAGGACCAGGAGCAGGACGGGTGCCAAGGAACGCCGGCCTTGCGGTAAGCGCCTGGGTGGATAGGTCTCGTAACTCATGGACATGATGGGGCCTCCACATGGGTCTATCCTCATTATAGACCGCCTGGGTGAGACGAATTCTCTCCATTCGTTGTGGATGACTGGGGGGAATAGGAAAAATAATCGGAAATGCGTAATTTTTCTTGCATCGCTCTCGTCGGCACCTTAAAACTACTTCTACTCGGATTCAGCCCGGCTCGAGCAGCTTGCGTTCGGCCACTGCTTTACCGTTCTGGTCCGCCCAACAACCAGCTGTTCACACTCTTCCCCGGCACCAGAGTGTCGCTCACTCGGGTTGCGCGAACGGGGTGTAAACTACCGCAGCGGAGATTTCCCCATGATCTGGAGATGGATTCACGCGGCCCTGCGCCGAACCCTGTTGCGCGGCCACCCCACGCCGGCGCCCCGTCCCAACTCTCAGTCCTGCAAACTCACGGTCGAGGTCCTCGAGGACCGGTGGGTGTTCTCGCACTCTCCGCTCGGAGCCAGCTTCTCGAATGTTGCCCCCCTCCACCTGGGCGGGGCAGCCCATGTGGTCCAGGCGGCGGCAGCGTCCCCAAGTGGGCGAAGCTCCCGGGACAGCGGCCCGACGGCCGCAACCGACGATAGCTACCAGGTCCAGCAGGGCCACACGCTCACGATCGGCGGCCACGGTGTTCTGACCAACGACAGGAGCCACGACGGTGCGCTGACCGCGACCGTGGTGACCGGTCCGACTCACGGCATGCTGGTCCTCCATACCGACGGCTCCTTCGTCTACACGCCCACCTCCAATTTCCACGGCCAGGACAGTTTCACCTACCAGGCCAAGGATCAGTCGGGCGGCACGTCCATCGGAACGGTGCGCATCGCGGTGAAACCCGCACAAACGCCTGTGCCGGTGGCCAATCCGGACAGCGCCTCGACGAATGAGAACACATCCACGACCATCAGCGTCCTGAGCAATGACACTGGCCTGACCAGCTCTGTGTCGGTAAGCGCGGGCAGCGCGGCCAACGGCACGACGATGGTCAACAGCGATCACACGGTCACCTACACGCCCAATAGCGGCTTCAACAGTACCGACACATTCACCTACACCGTCACGGACTCTGGAGGTCATTCGTCTTCAGCGACCGTGACCGTGCATGTGTTCGACAACGATCCCCCCGTGGCCAACTCCGACAGCGCCACGACGAATGAGAACACGTCCACAACCATCGACGTGCTGAGCAATGACAGCGGACTGAACGATATGCCCGT
>JBBSDR010001386.1:0-2664 GCA_038240465.1 Gemmatales bacterium | reverse complement strand
TGGTCAATCGCGTCTGGCAGACGTACTTCGGCACCGGCCTTGTCTCGACCAGCGAGGATTTCGGCATCCAGAGCGATGCCCCATCGCATCCCGAACTGCTCGACTGGCTGGCGGTCGAGTTCATGGGCGAGCCGTCCGCGTCAGGGACCGGAGGGGCCTGGAGCCTGAAGAAACTGCATCGTCTGATCGTCACGTCGGCGACGTATCGGCAATCGTCGAAGGTGACACCGGAACTACTGGCACGCGATCCGGATAATCGTCTGCTGGCGCGCGGGCCGCGATTCCGCGTTGAGGCGGAGGTGGTGCGCGACATCGCCCTGGCCGCGAGTGGGTTGCTCGATGGCCGGATCGGCGGGCCGAGCGTCTATCCCGATGCACCGGGCTTCCTGTTCCAGCCGCCGGCGAGTTATGGCCCGAAGGTGTGGAAGCAGGCGACGGGCGAGGATCGCTATCGTCGCGGACTGTACACGTTCCGCTTTCGCTCGGTGCCGTATCCGATGCTGCAAATCTTCGACGCTCCCAACGGCGATTTCGCCTGCGTCCGCCGGGTGCGCTCCAACACACCGCTGCAAGCCCTGACGACGTTGAACGAGCCGATCTTTCTCGACAGCGCTCGCGCCCTGGCGATGAAGACAGTTGAGGAGAAAGCGACGGATGAGGAGCGGCTGACCTTCGCATTCCGCCGTTGTCTGACGCGGAAGCCGACGGAAAAGGAGACGCACATTCTGCTGGGGCTGTTGAAGCAGCAGATGGAGCGATTCGCGAAGAGCGGCGTCGATCCGTGGGATCTGGCGGCGTCCGATGCGAAGAACCCACCGAAGTTGCCGCAAGGCGTGACACCGGCACAGGCCGCTGCGTGGACGGTTGTGTCACGCGTGTTGCTGAATCTGGATGAGACGATCGCGAAAGAATGAGGCATCGCTCACCCGCGAGTAATTGGTGGATTCTGCTTGCAGACGGAAAAGCGCTTCTCCATAATTCGGAGAAGATGAGTACACGTTCAGAAACTCGCCATCTCATCGCTCGCTTGTCGCCGAAGAGAGAGAAGCGATTTCCCTTCCGCGATGGGGACGAGTGCCAAAGGAAAGCGGAACTCCATGTATGCCCTCGTTCGCGATCTCGAAAGCCGGACGGCGCTGGCGCGAGAAGCGGTAACGTTTCTCGTGGCTTTTGCGCTCGCGGAGGTGTTCTACAAGTTTCACAGCTTCTCCCTCAAGTGCCTGGCGTTCCTCGCCACCTGGACGGTCCTGAGCGGGCTGGCCGATCTGGGGGGGCGATTGTTCCACCAGCCGGACCGAGTCAACGAAGACGTCTGAGAACAGCCTGGAGCGAATCATTCGCTCTGGCGAAGAGGGAAGTACCATGGCGAAATCACGTTCGGAACAACTGGCCGATCAAGCCCGGTTCGTGTTCCAGGGGACCGTCAAGCAAGTCAAGGCGTCCACCTTCAAGGAAACCGAGGTGCCGATCAACGATCGGACCACGATCGTCCGGGTCGATCAGGTGATTCAAGCACCGGAGGCCCTGGCCGGCTACGCCGGCCATGATGTGACCGTGCAACTCGACTCCAGTGAAAAGCCGGTGAAAGCCGGGGATACGTTCGTTTTCTACACCAATGGTTGGATCTTCGGCGACAGTATCGCGGTCCTGTCGATCGGCCACGAAGACGCCACCATGACGACAATGGCGACGCTGAGCAGCCATCCCGACGATCCGGTGCGCAGCCTGCAATCGCGAGAGGCCATGACTCAGGTGGCGAGCGCGGACCTCATCGTCTCAGGGCGCGTGTCCGCCGTTCGCCTGCCCACCGAGGAAGCCCAGGCTCGAGTCACGGCGGCGTCCACCGGCCGGACGAATGAACGGATCAGCGAACACGCCCCCCTGTGGCAGGAAGCCGTCATCGACGTCGATGAGGTCCACAAGGGACACCACACGAAGAAGCAGGTCGTGGTGCGGTTCCCCAGCAGCACGGACGTCCGCTGGCATAAGGCGCCCAAATTCCACACCGACCAGGAAGGCGTCTTCCTGCTGCACAAAAAACAACTCGCGAAACAGCATGGAGGGGCGACGGTGGCGGCAGAGGCGGGAGTGGGACCGGACGAGTATACGGCCCTCGATAGCGCCGACATCCAACCCCTTGAGGAACTGTCGCAAATCAAACGCGCCGCCCAGACGGGGAACTCCTAAATCGAACCAGTGAGAGCGGGCTGCACAGGCTCATGTCGAGGTGACGTGGCCAGTTCGGTCGCACCACCAGTCGTTGCCAAACTCAAACGTGTATTCCCCTCTACGAACGGCGTCGTGTACCACTCCTCCATGACCGTATACCCACTGATCGTCTTCGGGATTCAGTGCCAACGCATCTTTCACTCCCCAACTGTCAAAGACATCCCCACGAAAGCGGCCTGTGCCGCAAGACCCATACTCGATCAAGAACTCCTCGACCCGGATGAATGCCGGCATGAACCCTATCTTCTCCGCCAAATACGCCTTGCGTGCGAAGCGCATCTTATCTTCACGGTCCCGCCAGGACCGCCAGTCCTCCGTCGGCTCCCTCTTCTGGTCCAACACCAACTCGGGTGGGAATTCAAACCGAAATGGCTCGCGCCTGGTCCCGTCGGGGCGGAAGAGCCAGCCGTTGGCGACCGGGTCGTCTTCGCCCCC
>JBBSDR010001385.1:0-2664 GCA_038240465.1 Gemmatales bacterium | reverse complement strand
TGAAGGGAAGCAGGCTTCATGAAGTACACCGTTATCTGGCGCAATCGACTGCTCTCCCATCTCGCGGCGATCTACATCCGCGTTCGCGAGGCGGGTGGGAATACCTTGGCCATCACCCAGGCTGTCGCGGAAATCGACGCGCTGCTGCGACACACACCGCTCACGCGTGGGGAATCCCGCAATCCTGGAGAGCGAATCCTGATCGTTGAACCTCTGAGCGTCTATTTCGAGGTACACGAGGAAGAGAAAGTTGTCTTCGTGATGTCAGCCGTGCATCACAAAGACAGGAACGGCGATGCCAACGGCGTCGGTCCTCAGTGATTGAACACGAACTCCAGCGAGTTCAACAGGCTCCAGGCGATGTCTTCCGTCGCTTTCTGTCGTGCATCCTTCCGCTTGCCGAGATACTCCAGCGTCACTGCTCGCTCTTTCTCCGACGGCAGCCGGCTGTAGAACGTCAAATACAACTCGTCGATCAGCGCCTTATCATCGGAGAACTGCCGCGCCATTCGCGCCACACGGCCGTCGGCATGGCTGATCTTGCCGTGAAGCTCCGGCGCGTTCAAAAGATGCAGAACCTGGGCGACACTCGGTTCGCCGACGCGCTCGCACTCGCACGCCGTCACGCGCTCGGGCCGGCCGAACGCCTTCAGGAAGTAGTGGTTCACCTTGCTGTCCCACAACTGGATCGCGCGTGCGCCGGCCGGAATGCCGTCGAACTTCTCGCTCTTTCCCGTCACCTGGCAGACCATGTCCAGCAGTACCTCGGCGCTGACACGCTTGAGCCGGGCGCGCGAGTAGTTCTGCTCGTCGCATTCGTTGGTTGTATTCGGCATCGACGACATTTGATAGGTCCGCGAGGCGCAGATGGCGCGAATCAATTGCTTGACGTCGTACTTGTTATCGATCAGGTGTTTGGCGAGAGCGTCGAGCAGTTCGGGATTCGAGGGCGGATTCGTGGCCCGGACGTCATCCACCGGCTCGACCAGGCCGCGGCCGAGGAAGTGCGCCCACAGACGATTCGCCAGGTTGCGAGCGAACCAGGGATTGTCCGCGGCCGTCATCCAGTCCGCCAGCAACTTCCGGCGATCTCCCGCCGGCGACGCTTTCGGCATCGTCGTCCCCAGGGCGTAGACGAAGACCGCCTCGCCGGTGCGCGGATGCTTCGCTGCCGGATCGCCCTCGGCAATAAGGAACTCGCCGCGCGGAGAAGGCCGGATCGACACCTGCTCGAAGAACGCCTTCATGCCGTAATAGTCGGTCTGGCTCCAGCGGTCGAAGGGATGATGATGGCACTCGGCGCAGGCGATGCGGATGCCGAGAAACACCTGCGACAGGCTGCTGGCGGCCTCGCCCGGCTTCGGGACGACACGATGAAACGCGGCTTGCGGCATCTCCGCGAGCGGGCCGTCGGCGGTGAGCAGATCGCGGACAAAACGGTCGTAAGGCCGATTCGCCGCCAGCCCCTCGCGAATCCAGCGATAGTAAGCATAAGCCTGCTTGTGTCCCAGGATCGAGCGTTCGACACGAAGCAAATCCGCCCATTTCAGCGCCCAGAAGTCGGCATACTCCGGCCGTTCGAGCAGTTCATCGACGAGGCGAGCGCGGCGATCGGGACGTTTGTCGGCGAGAAAGCGCCGCGCCTCGGCCGGGGTTGGCAGAGTGCCGATAATGTCGAGCGCGGCCCGCCTCAGATACTCGGCATCGTCGCAGACGTCGGAGGGCAGCAGGTTGAGCTTGCGCAGTTTCGCCAGGACGGGACGGTCAATGAAATTGTTCTCGGAGATCACGGGATAATTGGCGATCTTCTCCGAACGCGGCACAAGGGCGCGGAAGACATCGACCTGTCCCATGAACGAGGCCATGACCGCCACATCGCCCGGCAACTCTCCGGCGGCGACAAGGCCCGAAGGCGAGACGGCGGCGAGGCCGTCGTTGTTCGACTGGAACCGCGCCAGGGCAGAGACGTCCACCTCCCGGCCGTCACTGTAGCGAGCGATGGCGCGCAACTGTTGCCGGCCTCGAAACGGCAGGACTCGCTCGCGTGGATCGACCCGGAGAGACGCCACGGTTGGGTCCGTAGCAGCGCCGAACGGAGCGCCCGCCGCGATCCAGCCGCGCAGGGTGTCGTGGTCGCGCGAGCCGGGCGGCAGCCGTACACCGCCGCCGTGTGCCGTCTGGCCTGCCGCCTTCTTCAGCAGCAGGCTTTCGACGGGAGCCGACACGAGGATGCGCCGGCCACGCGCTTCCTTGACGAGCGCGTTGTAGTCGTAGACCGGATCGAAGCCGAAGACCGACAGGCGAAAGCCATTCTGCCCTTCCGCCTTGCCGTGACAGCCGGACGAGTTGCAGCCATGCCGGCTCAGGATCGGTGTGATATCGTTCTCGAAATTGAATCGCCGCGGCGCGGACGAATCACGCACCTCGACCGCGACGCTCAGAGTTCGACCGCCGGCGCTGATGCGAATGGCCGTCGTTCCGTCGCTGACGGCGCTGACAACGCCGCCGGGCGAGACGACGGCGATCTTCGGATCATCGCTGCGATAGATGGCGTCGTGGCTGAGGTCGAGGACCTGGCCATCGGCGGTCGAGCCATCGAGCAGGAAGGAGTGGCTTGCACCGGGGCCGCTGAGTCGCAGGGAGGGTGGATCGACGCGAACCTGG
>JBBSDR010001384.1:0-2669 GCA_038240465.1 Gemmatales bacterium | reverse complement strand
GCGATCGGAAAGGAGGCGATGGAACTGCTTATTGTAACCGCTCTCCGTCTACTGCCGCGTCACGAACTCCAGGAGGCTAACCCTCCGCGCGGGGGCTGTCCGCGCGGTCCATCCGCGCGGGGTCTGACCCCTTTCCTCCCCATGCCGTTCACTCACTCGTTTCCTGCTTTGTTGCCGGCGGCCATCAGCAACGGCCGCCTCATCAACAGGCTGACAGAACCATACATCTCACCTTCCAGGTCACGCAACGCGTGATCAATGTCCTCAAGTTCTCCCAGTTTGCTGGTCCAGATTCCTTCCGGCCGTTGTCGGGCCGCATGCAGAGGCATGCCCTGGGGATTGGCGAACAGCGCTATCTTCTCAAAACCGGGTTCCAACTCCTCGCTCTCGCACTCCACATAACCGATCAACGCAAAGGCAACGCGGAATGCCGCAAGCGTTTCCTCTCGGACGGCACCAGACGGCCAGAAGGTTTCCGGGACGTTGGCCGGCACGGGCCACCACCAGTGCAGCGTGTCGCCCGCAGCCCAGCCGATGCAATTGTAATGCTTGTTCCGCTCGCTCCTGATCGCGTAACCGCTCCTGGCGAGGCCCGGAAAAGCTTCTTCGAGCCAGTTCACCATTGGTAGCCGTTATCCTTTGCCCAGCTCAACCAGGCTTCTGCCATCAGGGGAATGTTGCCGGCCGCCGGCTCGGGGACCGGACTGGCGCCGGTGATCTGGCGCAGGGCGGCAAACCAGTGAGTGTGGTTCTCTTCCAGGTCTCGCAGCAGCAAGGGTACAACCCCCGGACCCATGCTGATAATCTCCTGATAAGCGGGATGGTTGTTCCGCACGGTCGTGGATGACTGGTGAGCAACTGCCTTGTGCCAGGCGGACGCCAGCCGCCGGAAACGCTCCTCCAGTGTCTCCGTCGACAAGGTGGGCGGTATCTGTTTGATGGGGATTGATGCCATGGATCGGCCTCTCGAACAGGGCGGAACGAAGTTGCGTCTGGCAGGCGTCATCCGTAATTATACTCCCTGACTACCCGTGACGGTGGGATCAGCGTATCAGACGTCAAAGCTCCTTGCGTGGAACGAGGTCGAAGTCGTAGGTATAGACGTCTCCGCCTTGATGATCTCGGGATCTTCGCCCTGGAGGACTCGCGCTCTTCCTTCTGTCCGCTGCCAGATCAGGGCTTCACGGCAGCATCGCGGAACAGGCGGAGGCTGTCAAAGGCGAGTTCCTGAACCGCCGAAGAAAAGCGAAGAAAAGGGGACCGGCCCCGATCCAAATTAAACGGAGAGGGCCTGCTTCGCCTTCGTGCCGAACGCCTGCTTGCTCTCTGGAGCGTCGATGTGCAGGAGGCGAATCTTGTGCGTCTCCTTGTCGAGCAGGACATGAATCGTGTCGCCATCCGTGACCTTGACCACCTTGCCCGTGAACGGCATCGGCGGATCGTCAGCGACAGCGGGCGAGACGAACGACAAGATCAGGCAGAGACACAGCCGGCTCATGGCTTTGCTTCAGCGGAGTCTCCTACGGTGTTTACCTCCTTTGACCTCTCCCTGACCCCTTTGATCCCTCCTTCAGCGATCTTTCTGTTGGGATAATCAACGAACTCCCAGCTCCAGGAGTCTTCTCCATCATCATACAACCAATTTGAAGCCATTCTAATTCTGACCAGAAATATATCGCCATTTCGCAGTTTCTCCGCTTCCGCTAGAGTCAGGTCTCGCCCCACCCTCCAGTATAAGTGAATGTCCTTTCCATTAATATTTTCCAAACAGATACCAGCTGAGTGAGAGTTAACAGACACTCCCCATTCTTGTAATTGAACAATTGTTTCTGAAATTGTTTCCACCAGGAAAGGCCATTTGAGAATTTGTCCCGGCAGTGTATCCAGCGGGGAATCTCCCATTTCACCATTGATTCTTTTCAATTCTCGATTCCAGAGAATGGCATTCAACTTCAGTGATGGGTCGAGTGCACGGAACGCTGCCATATACCTGTCGCTCTGGTGGAGTACTAAATCCACGATCTCCGCTAGCGTGAACTCCTTCTGTTGACTCATGAGAACAGAACTCCCAGCGACAGTTGGTCCAGCCGCAAGACATCCTGCCATGCTTATTGCACACGCTATCACCGCTGTCGAGGACATGCAAGCACTTTTTTTCGAGTCACTCGCGGTCTGATCCGGCGACAGCAAGGCCGCTTCCTATCGCCCGTGGATCGCCTTCCCTCCAGTTCGAAGCCGCTTGATGACGTTGAGCTTCGCCGGCACGGGCAGGGTGAGCACAAGTTCGACGAGCTTCGTGTACTCATCGCCGGTCAGCGGCCCCTTCGCCTCGTTGCAGTTCTTGCAGCAGATGATGAGTTTGTCCCTCTTCCAGCTCCCGCCGCGGGAGATGGGTACTTCATGATCACAACCGAAGTTCTGGACACGAAGCGATGCGAAGCAGTAAGGACACTCTCCCTGAAGGGCGCCCTCGACAAGTAGCCGGAGGTCCTCGACGGTGTAATCGAGCGCGGCGCCGGCCTTCTTCGGCGAAGAAAAGGGGACCGACCCCGATCCAAATTAAAGAATTTCGATTGTTCCCGGTTCTTTGTCTGTCCGCCTTTTCGATTTCGACAACTCGACGATGCGATCGGAAAGGAGGCGATGGAACTGCTTATTGTAACCGCTCT
>JBBSDR010001383.1:0-2670 GCA_038240465.1 Gemmatales bacterium | reverse complement strand
TTGCCTTCGATCTGGACTTTGACGTTGGGATATTGTTTTCGAAATCCTTCAGCCCAGAGCGTCATGAGATTGTTGAGCGTATCCGAGCCGATACTGTTGACATTGCCGGACACCCCGCTGACTTTGATGTAGCCTTTCAAGGCTGGATCGAGCTTGATCGCATCGTCGGCATAGGCCGATGGGACACCTGACGCAAGAGACCCAAGGAGGGCGATGCACCACAGACTGGACCTGGCAGTTGATCTTTTCATTGAGACTCCTTTCATTGTCCCGAAGTATGACCGCGGTCTATTGTCAGCATGTAACATACATGTTACAGCGGTGTTAACTCTCGCAATAATTCTACTCATTCTATGTGACCGGGTTGGCAAGGCAGGCCTCTGCTGCCATCCATAAAACAAGCCCGTCGTGAATAATTCCACTGAAATTGAAATCGGAGGATCTGCCCATCGCGGATCGGATAGTGCGCATTTTGGGTATCTGTGCGTGTGGTACAGACATAGGCGATGGTCGTGAACGGTAGTCGCGTCATTTCAATTCCTCAATTTTCTTCCTGTTGGGAACTATCGATTGCCTTGCTGCCTTGAAGGATAGGCCCAATCGATTAAGGTGAGATGACAGGGGTATTACGGAATTGTTAAGTTTGCGGGGAGATTCAAGAAAATCTTCGGACAAGCGCATAGCAGACTGTGGGAAAACTCAGTGGGCAACTGGAATTCCATTGTTATGACAGTATCTGAGTCGATCAGTGCCGCCGTGCTGCATTTGGAATCGAAGCCAAGGCAGTAAACGAATTAGGGTGTAGCCCGCTTACGAGAGGGTTTCGGTCCTGATGAAGGCTTCACGGGTCCAGGTTTTTTCTCGTTGCGAAGTCCCTCGAATTCAGCTTTAAGTTTCTCGATCGTGTCTGATTGGTCTTTCAGTTGAGAACGCAGATCTAGATTGGCGTTGGTGAGTTCGCGCATTTGCAAACGAAGGTCATTCACCGATTCTGGCGCGTTCGTTGCTGCGGTATCGGCTTTCGGTGCAGGCTGTCCAGCTGCGGGCAGTATGACTTGGGGTCGAGATGAACTCGTTGCCGATTGAGGGACCCTTTGTCCTGCCAGGATTTCTGCCGGGATGAGTGAAATGTGAACCTTCTCAAACGCATTCCAATGCGGCTGCTTTTGATCAGGCACATCGGCGGCCCCGGCTGTTCCGACTACTGATAGTTTCATGCCTTTTGTATCACGTGGATCTCGCTTCTCGCCCCCTCCTGGGTCAGCATGTAAAAAGGCGTAGTGATCTGTGAGCACCATGTGCAGGTAGTCGTCTCGAAAAAACAGGCTTCCAGACGTTCGGTCAGTCTCATACGGAGCATCCGGATTTTGGATGGCAAAGAAAACGCGTTCGCGTGAGTTTGCTTCGTGGAACGCTGCGGCGAGTGGCTCAGCCAGCTCGGCGCGTTCCGTCTCGGTGAACACCGGCTTCGGCTGAGGGGCAGAAAACAACCCAACCAAAGTCCCGCTCCACCCCGATACTTCCAGCGAACCGACGAGCGAGCGAATGTCTTTTGGAGTGAGATCTGCCGGATGCCTGTTCCTCACGGGGGGCGTTGTATGCTCATTCGTTGACAAATCAGTCATGATGCCAATCTGAATACCTGACGCCTGATAGAGAACGCGCTGTTGACTGGTTGCTCCGCAGGCTGTCAACCCGAACAGACAAGACAAGCTCAACAGGAGTCCAGCCGCTGTTCGTCCGCGATGGGCAACGCAAGACTGGCTTGTGAGCCATAACAGAGCACAAGTAAAGAACGCATAGGCAGTCCGTCGCATGCTTTCCACCTTTTGAACCAGAGGGATGGCATAGGTCGTGAGCTGCGCTTCAATGCCGGAAGGGTAGGGGGTTATTTGCATGCGAATTGGATCGCCCAGCGCCTTTCCCGGGACACCTGCCCATCACGGGATATCTGCCCACGCCATGCTCGATCGACAGTCTGGTCGACTCGAGGGACTTCTCCCTCTCGATCAATGCGGTATCCGGTCGAGCACTTGTCCTCAAGGAGGCGCAGTGCATCGTGTCGCCCTGGTGAAGTCAGCACGTCTTGCTCCTCAACGTACGAGTAGAGGACTGCCCCTCCCGTGGCCGTTTCATTGACGAGTTGGGCGTTCGAGGTACAGCTTGCGAGCGTGAATAAAAACACAACAAGCAATGCAGGTTGGCACCCCCAAGATGGTTCTCGCGGTTCAGGCCTTCTATGCGCTTGAGAGATCAAGGTTCTCCTGTCTGGTTTGATTCTGACGCCGCTTACTGGTAACGGACCTGAAATTGAACCAGAAAGGCATTCTGTGCAAAGGCATCGGTATTGGGGACCGCAGTGCCAGGGCCATTTCCCTGGTGGTGACGGAATTCGTAATTGACACTGATTTTACTCTGAATCTTGGGTGGAAGATTCTCGAAGTAGTAGTTGAATCCCACGATGGCGCGCGTGTACAGATCATTGCTCATCTTGGTATCGGGATCGAACTGTTCATACATGACAACCGGTTCCCAGTTCTGGAGGGGTCCATCAGAAATAAAATACTTCCCGAGGAGATACCATGTCCGCCGTTGTACACCAGGGGCTCCGTTTCCTCCGCACTCGGCCACGCTCGCGCAGGCCCCTTGCGCCGGGGTGCCGACGGTGGT
>JBBSDR010001382.1:0-2678 GCA_038240465.1 Gemmatales bacterium | reverse complement strand
TCTCCCCGCGGT
This sequence comes from Gemmatales bacterium, assembly GCA_038240465.1. GTDB lineage: Bacteria > Planctomycetota > Planctomycetia > Gemmatales > Gemmataceae > JBBRIK01. The sequence goes on along the minus strand of JBBSDR010001382.1, from coordinate 2,666 downwards.
AGCAGTTATCTTCTTTGCGGCCCAAGGTCTTAGCCAATGCGGCGACTCGGTGAGGGTCCAATGCCATGAAGTCTCGCGTATTGATGGTCTTTCTTCTCGCGGCAATCGCCCTGTGTGAATCCAGGGCCGCAGACGAGACTCGATCTCGCCAGGCGGACGGTATTGAGAAGGCGAACGGGACTCGACAAAAGAATACCGAAGACATCTTTACTGGCCTGACGCAGCGGGTTCAGAAGATGCTTGACATGCAGACCGCGGTCAACGACCGCACCATCAACCTGCACAAGGTCATTCAGGCGACTCCCCACAGGAAGCCGCGCCCCGAGGACCTGCAAGCCTTGCGGCGTCTGGCCGCCAGGCAACTCGATACGATCGACGAGGCGGCCCGGGCCACCGCGTTGCTGGAGGCGGACAATAGTGCAGTCGCCTTCACCGAAGTCTTCCAGGCACTTCGCAAGGACATGGAGCGCCTGCACCGTCGTCTGAAGGCCGGCGACGTCGGTCCGGACACGCAGGCCATCGAGCGGGACATCTGCGAAACCCTCAAGGAGATGCTTTCGGCGCTCACAAAGGGCTGACGGGGACGCGGGGCCCTGGTCGGGGCCTGACACGGTAAGAGTCGGTTCCTTTCCATCGACATCTGACAGGAACCCTGGGCCGCCACCCTCGGCTCCTGCTGCACGAGGCCGGCAGCGGTCGCTGCAAGTCAATCCACGCGCAGCTATCGTGCCGGTCAGGATAGCCGCCTGTCTTCTTTTCAGATTTCGGTTTTCGGATTTAGGATTTGGAGGCCATCCACAGCTTTGTGAGACAGTTGTGAGATCCGCCCAGGGTCAGGCACCCCTGGCCCGGCGACGGTAGGGCGCCCCCGGCCGCCCGGCGAAGTAACGATCCAGCCGGCCGTCCTCGCTGAGTACCGCGGCTCGCAGTTGCAAGATCGCCTCCGCTCCCTCCCCTCGGACCCAGTACTTCTGTCGGCTTTTGACCCGGCTGTTGAACTCCCCTACCAGCGATTTGTGTCAAGTATCCCCGACAGGAGTCGAACCTGTAACCTCTAGCTCCGGAGGCTAGCGCTCTATCCAATTGAGCTACGGGGACATACTAATGGGATTGTATCGCCTTGCCGGCGTCTGTCTACCCCTGCGATCCACCCTCTGCCTGCTAGCAATTTGGCTGACATTATGTTTGAATAGACTGTCGCCCCAACTAAAAACCACCCGTGATCGGCCGCGCGGACCCCGCGACGGAAGTGGTGCGAGGAGGACGTTTGTGGCCGGCTGGAACCCCTTCCGTCGCGTACCATTGATGAGCCTGATACTGGCGTCGGCCGCGCTCCTATTCGTTCTGAGAGCCGGCGCAGCAGCGCCGGGACGATTCACACCCGAGCAGAAAGCGTTCTGGGCTTTTCAACCCGTTCGCCATCCGCCCGTGCCGGAAATCCGCCATCGCCAATCCCAAATCGCCAATCCGATCGATGCCTTCCTCCTCGCCCGCCTCGAAACGGAAGGCCTGACGCCCGCCCCTGACGCCGACAGACGAACCCTGCTGCGGCGGGTGACGTTCGATCTGACGGGCCTGCCGCCGGCGCCGCAAGAGATCGACGCTTTCCTCGCCGACCGCTCTGCCGATGCCTTCGCCCGAGTCGTGGATCGCTTGCTGGCCTCGCCGCACCACGGCGAACGCTGGGGCCGCCACTGGCTCGACATCGTTCGCTACGCCGACACCACGGCCAACGACGCCAATGCCGTGATGCGCTATGCCTATCGCTATCGCGACTACGTCGTCAACGCCCTCAATCGAGACACCCCCTACGATCAATTCCTCATCGAACAACTGGCCGGCGACTTGCTGCCTGGCCCGGCCACGAACAGCGAGACCGCAAACCGCGTCATCGCGACCGGCTTCCTCATGATCGGCCCCAAGGCTCTCGCCGAGACGGACAAGGAGCAGAGCCGGCTCGACGTCGTTGACGACCAGATCGATGTGACCGGCCGGGCCTTTCTGGGAATGACGCTCGGCTGCGCTCGCTGTCACAACCACAAGTTCGATCCGATCCCGGCCGCCGACTACTACGCCCTGGCCGGCATTTTTCGCAGTACGGAGGTCTTCCGCGACGACGTCCGCAACGCCTCGATGTGGCAGGAATGGCCATTGCCCGCCGCGAGCGGGGAGAAGCCGATCGTGGTCATGGCGCCAAAGGAAGGCATCCCGGCGGAACTGCGGATTCACCTGCGCGGCAACCGCCATAACCTCGGCCCGGCGGCCCCGCGCGGCTTCCCGCAAATCCTGGCCGGCGAGGATCAGACGCCGCTCGGGACCAAACAGAGCGGCCGGCTCGAACTGGCTCGCTGGATCGCTTCCAGGGACAATCCGCTGACGGCGCGCGTCATGGTCAATCGTCTCTGGCAGCATCATTTCGGCACTGGCCTGGTGGACACGAGCGACAACTTCGGCATACGCGGCGCCCGGCCGTCGCATCCGGAACTGCTCGACTGGCTGGCGGCCCGGTTCATCGACAGCGGCTGGTCGCTCAAGGCCATGCACCGGCTCATGCTGCTGTCGAACGCCTACCAGATGAGCAGCATCTCGAACGAGCAAGCGCTGTTGATCGATCCCAGCAATCGGCTGCTGTGGCGGATGCCGCGACGCCGGCTGGACGCGGAATC
>JBBSDR010001381.1:0-2680 GCA_038240465.1 Gemmatales bacterium | reverse complement strand
TTCAGCCCCGACGGCAAGCGGCTCCTCTCCGCGGGATGGGACCGGGTGATTCTCTGGAACCCGGCCACCGGGGAAGAGACCCTGAGCTTCCGCGGACACAATGGGACCAACTCGATTTCCAGGGGCGCCAACGCCGCCGTGTTCAGCCCCGACGGCACAAGCGTCGCCAGCACCGGCCAGGACGGGACGGTCCAGGTCTGGGACGTCCGGACCGGCGAGGTGCGTTTCCGCTGGGAGGAGAAGGGAAAGGGCCAGCGGTTCGGCCAGTGCCTGTCCTTCGCCGCCGACCGGCTGGCCATCGGCTTTCGCGGCGACCTCAAGGTGTTCGACCTGTCCAGCCGCCAGGTGCTGTGTACGATCCCACAGGGAGTCACCGCCTCCTCCGGAGCCACTCTCGCTCTCAGCCCCGATGGCGCGATGCTGGCCTCGATTGGCGCGATCGAGGGCAGCGCCACGAGTTTGGCCGACATTCACGGCTGGGACGCGGCGACCGGCAAGCCCCTGTTCGACCTGCGCGGCCACCTGGGAGGAGTCGCCTGCCTCGCCTTCAGCCGTGACGGCACGCGCCTGGCCAGCGCCGGCAGCGACGGCGCGATGAAGCTATGGAATGTGGCGCGACGGCAGGAGGTGCTGACCATCCGCCCTCAGGGCCTGTTCACCACCTCGGTCGCCTTCAGTCGCGACGGCCATCGCCTGGTGACGGCACACACCCCGCCCGTCAACCCGGGAACATCCCCGAGTGAGGTCCGCGTCTGGGATGCCCGCCCGCTGGGGCCGTGAGCCGCCTTTGAGTTGGGTCAGCTGAGAAAAGGTGATTTCGAGGTTGTCGAGGATGAAGAATCGTGAAACGATCTGCGACACCTTTTCGCGGTCCATCGGTTCCTGCCCCCTTTTCGGTGCCGCGACACTTGTTTCTCCTTTCCTCGTGCGTCCCACACTTGATCGTGATACGCTCCTGCTGACCTTGAATCGGGCTGGGAGCCCATTCATCCTGATAAATCACGAGAAACGAGATTGTGACCGCTCTCATCAAGCCGGAGGATTTCATTCTGGCTACCGCTGTGATCGATGGAGAAACGTCCGTGACTCGTTATTTCCGCCAACCATTCAGGTGCGAGCCGGACTTCGGATTGACCAGCGTGAGCTACCGTCTTGACGAATCGCTGGCGTACGGAGAGGAGCCGGCATGAGCAGGAAATGGCCCAAGATCTTCCGCGACCCGATTCACGACATGATCGTCTTCGAGGACAATCCCTGCGATCAACTGCTGCTGAAACTGATCGACTGCAAAGAAGTCCAGAGACTGAGGCGGATCAAGCAGTTGGGGTTCACGGACCTGGTTTTCCCAGCCGCGAACCATAGCCGGTTCGCTCACTCCCTGGGTGTCCTGCACGTCGCACGGAAGTTCCTCGATCATCTGTCCGCCCTATCAGAAAAGAAACTGTCGCCCGAAACTCGCCGCCTGGTTCTGGCTGCATCGCTCGTGCATGACTCGGGACACGGACCTTTCTCCCATGCCTTTGAGGAAGTGACGGGGCGACACCACGAGCACTGGACCCTGGAAATCATCCTCAATGAGACAACGGAGGTGAACCGGCGGCTGAGGGAGGTCGATCCCGCGTTGCCCGAACAGATCGCCGAGTTCTTCAAGGAGAAACCCGAGGAGGACTCCTCGACCAGTCTTCCTCGATACTTGACACATGTGGTTTCGAGCCAGCTCGATGCCGATCGCTGCGACTACCTCTTGCGCGACAGCTACGCGACGGGAACGAACTACGGCCGATATGACCTCTCCTGGATCCTCGCTCAACTGCGTCTCAAAAGTGACGGCAAACGCTTCTTCGTCAGCCGAAAGGGAATCTCGGCCGCCGAAGCCTACCTGTTCGCCCGGTTCCACATGTACCGAACCGTTTACTTCCACAAGACGACCCGTGCTGCCGAGGTGATGCTTCGCGTCCTGTTCGGCCGATACAAGGAGCTGTTGACGAGCGCAACCTCCGACGGGGAACGAGCGAACGTTGTTCCCGGCGCGCCGCGCCACCTGGCGGCCGCATTCTCGGGGAGCATCGGCCTTGAGGATTACCTCGCCCTGGACGATCACACCATCAGTTGGTTTTTGCAAACCTGTTCGGGGTCGAGTGACGTTATCCTGCGGACCGTCAGCAGCGGGCTGCTTCATCGCCGCCTGTTCAAGGCCGTTGACGTCTCGGGACGGTCCTCGCCGCACGTCGCCCAGTTCTATTCCGACGCGCTTGCCCGCCTGCCATCGGGCTGGATACCGAAGTATTCGTTTGTCGTTGACACGCCGAAAGATACACCTTACAAACCGTACGACCCGGACTCGAAAAAGCCCAACACGCAAATCTACGTTGAGAACGCGGCCGGGGAAGATCAGGAAATCAGCACGCTCTCGCCGACGGTCGAGCAGCTCCGCCGCCAGTACGAGCTGGTTCGCTACTACTTCCCGGACGAGTTGCGCGGGCGAATGGCAGAGGTGGAAAAGACGACCTTTCGGAGCAAAACATGAACCGCGAATCTTTCTGGTTCCTCGCCGGTCTGATCGCTGCCCATCCGGACGGTCGCGTCCTCGGCCGACTCCGGCTGCAACGGACCGCCTACCTTCTCCAGCGTGCGGGGTTCCCCTCGAACTACTTGTTCTCCCTCTTCTTCGGTGGCCCAT
>JBBSDR010001380.1:0-2681 GCA_038240465.1 Gemmatales bacterium | reverse complement strand
GGCCCCCGCGGCCCGCGGCCACACCGAAATAACCTCGTCCGGGGTTTGTCTGGCCGATGGGGGCTTCGGGGTCGACGCCTCCGCTACGCCGAAAGCGGCAAGACAATCGCGGAACACGAGACCATACGCAATGTTGTCATCGAAGATGCTCGAGGCCCTGCAAGGCGAAGTCGCGCGAGACTGCGCCGCCTTCCTGCCCGAGCTGATCCTGTGCGGCGGCATCGTCCTGTTGCTGCTCCTGCGCATGTTCTCGGCGCTGGATCGGCTGCACATGGGCTGGGTCGCCGTGCTGATCTCCGGCCTCGCGCTCGCCGCCTCTTGCTACCAGTGGGCCGGCTGCACGCTCACTTCGCCCGGCCAGTTTTTCAGCGGCAACGGCAAGAGCGACATCTTCGGCGGCATGCTCGTCTACGATTACTTCACCGTCTTCTTGCGTGTCTTCCTCCTCGCCTTCGCCCTGCTCCTGATCGTGCTGACGCTGCTGACGCGCATTCCGGACAAGGAAGACTCCGCCGACTTTTACACGCTCATCCTCGGCGCCACCCTCGGCATGATGGTGATGGCCTCGACCAATCACCTGCTGATGATGTTCATCGGCGTCGAAATGGCGTCGCTGCCCTCGTATGCCCTGGCCGGCTATCTCAAGGGACGCAAGCAGTCGAGCGAGGCCGCCCTCAAGTACGTTGTCTATGGCGGCGGCGCGGCGGGTGTCATGCTCTACGGCATCAGCCTGCTCGCGGGCAAGTTCGGCACTGCCTATCTGCCCGACCTGGCCACGGCCTACGCCACGACCATCAGCGCCGGCGGCTTCGATCCGATCCTCGTCCTCGGCACGCTGTTTATCCTGATCGGCGTCTCCTTCAAACTGGCGGCGGTGCCGTTCCATTTCTGGTGTCCCGATGTCTTCGAGGGCGCGTCTGCTGAGGTCGCGGGGTTCCTGTCGGTCGCATCCAAGGCGGCGGCGGTGGCGCTGCTGGCGCGCATCGTCTTCGCGTTCTCCGGCGTCACGGGCAACTTGCCGACACCGCGCACCTTCGAGTTCCTCGTGCCGGCGCTGGCTGTTCTCGGCATCGTCACGGCGACGTTCGGCAACCTGGCCGCTTTCCGCCAGACGAACCTCAAACGCCTGCTCGCCTATTCGACCATCGCTCACGCCGGCTACATGGTCATGAGCATTGCCACCCTCAACACCGTCGGCGTCAAGGCGGCGCTGGTCTATCTCGTCGCTTACCTGCTGATGAACCTCGGCGCCTTCGCCATGGTCGCCTTCCTTCGCAATCAGACCGGCTCCGAAGAACTGGCCGACTATCGCGGCATGGTGCGGCGTTCGCCGTTCATGACGATCGCCCTGTCGATCTTTCTGCTGAGCCTGCTGGGAGTGCCGCCGCTGGTTGGCTTCGTCGCCAAGATTGAGATTTTCATGGCCCTGTGGCAGACGGCTTCCGACCCGGCCGCGACGCCCGGAGTCGCCGGCTCGCTGTATACTGCATTCCTGTTCCTCGGTCTCAACTCGGTCATCAGCGCGGTGTATTATCTGAAGGTCATGAAGGTGATGATTATCGAGGAGCGGGTCGAGGACAGGGAAGGCAAGGAAGCGCAGCTGCTGCCGGAGCCGTTGCCGGCGCGGACGTATGCCTTTGTGCTGTCGCTGCTGGTCGTCGCCGGGATCGCGCTGTGGGCGCCGGTCGAACGGGCGAGTATCAAGGGAAGCGACATCGGGACGAACAAGGACGGCAAACCAGTCGCCCGCGTCGAGGTATCGAAGGGAGACCGGCCGTGAGCGACGCCCGCAGTCTGGAAGCCTTGCAGCAGCTTGTTCGCCGCGAGAGCCGCTCGCTGATGCAGTACATGGCCGGGGCCTATCCCTGGACTGACGCGAGCCAGGAGGCCGCGGAGCATCGGCTTCGCGCCATTATCCAGTCCGAACGCGACACCCTCATCAACCTGACGCGCTTTCTGTTTCGCCACAAGATTTCGCCGCCTCATTCCGGCGGCTACTCGACCGACTTCACCAGTCTGAACTTCCTCGGACTCGATCATCTGGTGTCGCTGCTGATCGCGCATCAGCAGGAGAGTATCGCCGCTCTCGAATCCGAGTTGGCCTCGATCCCCGACCAGGAATGCCGGCACATCGCCGAGAAGTTTCTGGCGGTGAAGAAACAGCATCTCGGCGACCTGCGCCTGTTGCAGCCAGAACCCGCGGTGACGCCGTGACCGCTCCTCTCCTGATCGACACTCACGCCCATCTCGACGACGATCGCTTCAAGGACGATCTGGAAGCCGTGCTGGAGCGCGCCCGCGGCGTCGGCGTCTGTCGCATCGTCGCCGTCGCCACGACCTGGGCGAGTTGTGTTCGCGCTCAGGAACTCGCCTCCGCTCATCCGAAAATCTTATCGGCGACAGCGGGGCTTCATCCCAATCACGCGGCCGAGGCGATTCCGACTGACTGGGACCACATCAGGTCAGTTATCACACATCGGGACGCTGTAGCTGTTGGCGAGACTGGACTCGATCGCCACTGGAATGACACTCCCTTTCCAATGCAGGAAGATTATTTTGCCCGGCATCTGGAGTTAGCCCGCGAGACGGACCTCCCCGTAATCATTCACTGCCGCGAAGCCGAAGCGGACGTGCTGCGGATGCTGCGCGAAGACTTCGACAGGCACGGTCCGGTCAAGGGC
>JBBSDR010001379.1:0-2684 GCA_038240465.1 Gemmatales bacterium | reverse complement strand
GGTACGCCTATGGGCAAGCAGCCCGTCCTGGGTCTGGTCGGTCTCTGTGTCGGCCTGACCCTGAGTGGATGCAACGGCTCCGGTTCCGGCGGCTGGTGGTGGGGCAGCCGCAAGGAACCGACTCCCGCTGTCGCCAAGGTCAAGAAGCCGGCCGCGAGTGACAGCCAGGCTGCCCGGATTCGCACGGTCCCGGATCGAGCCACGGCGGCCACCGGGACCGGCGCGGCACGGGTGAAGAGTCCGTATGACTTCGACCCCAAGGAGAACAGCGTGCCTGCTCCCAAGGCCGCCGACTCCACGGAGACGATGGTCACGACCACACCGAAGGCCGAGGAAAAGCCGCCGATCGAGTCTGTGGGAACTCCGCCCGCTTACGACGTCCGGACAACGGCCAAGCCCGCGGTCGAGAAGAAGATGGCCATGCCGCCCGCTTCGGAGACGGTACTTCCCGAGCAGCCGATCTCCATCTCTCCGGGTGAGATGCCAGGGAACGCGGGCAGCACGGCGCCTGTCGAGGCCAGGGTGGTCCAGCCGGGACAATCCATCAAGGAATTCCAGCCGGCGAAGATGGCCCCGGCCCTGGATCCTCCGGCTCCTGAGATGATGAAGTCAACCCACGGCGAGCCGAAGTTCAGCGAACTACAGGCGATGCCGAGTGCAACCAAGGTCGGCGAGCCAGCGGGCATGTCCCCGGGTAGCCCGGCGCCGGCAGTTGCTCCGATTGCGGTGCCCGCTCCGACGCCGGTCATGGAGGTGACGGTGCCGAAACTTCCGGCCGGCCCGCCGGAGATGCCGGGACCGACGATGCCCTCCCCGGCTTCTTTCGACATCAAGGGACCGGCCGTCGCGCCGATGGTCCCCGAGAGTAAGGGGCCGCAGGTTTCTCCACCGAGTCCGCCAGTAATGGAAGTCCCGGCTCCTCCGAATCTGGATCTTGGTCCTCCAGGTTCACCTGCTCCGGGCAAGTGACGTTCGGTCAGGTCCAACAAACAACGGCGAGCCGGCACGATGCCGGCCCGCCGTTCGCCTTTTCACGCGGGAGTTACTTCGGCGATTTGCCTTCCCTGGCCGGCTCGGCCCGTGGGTAAGCCTTGAGGATCTCCACAAGCAGTTGTTCGTATTCGCGCGGGATGTCCTCGAAGGCGGTAATCCGGCACATCTTCAGAAGGTCCCTGCTCCGCTGCGATTGAGTCGCGTCGATCATGCCCTCGCGGAAGCGCTTCAGGATCGACTCGTCGAGCGAACCCGGATAATAAGCGATGACCGAAGGCGGAAATGGTTCCGACTGTTGCAGCACGCGCAGTTTCGCGGCCCGGGCCGGCTTGCTCTCCTGGAAACTATCCAGGGCAGCGCGATCGACGATGGCGGCCTGGCTTCGGCCATTGACGACGTCGTCCAGGGCTTCCTCGGGATCGGATGGACGATTCACCTCGGCGAAAAACGTTCGCGGATCGGACCCCAGGGCGGGACAGCGGCGTTCGAGATACAGGTGCAGGTGTTCCCGGCTGACGGCGGGCAGGCCGATGATCTTGCCCTTGAGGTCGCCGCAACTGTTCACGCCGCCGTCCTTGAGAACGACCAGGTGAGCGTGCAGCATGCGATGCTGGGCGACGGCGATGACCAGCGGTTTCAGTTCCGGGCAATGCTGCCGGGCCCAGGCAAACTCGAACCCGTGGAAGACGCCGAGCTGGACCTTGTTGGCCTTGAGCTTGTCGGCGAGGGCGATGGCGTCGCCGGCCAGCACAAGGTCGCCGCTGACCCCCGTTTGGGCTTCCATCAGGGACTTGAGAGGCCGCGACAGCAAGCCAATCAAGGATGCCGGAGTGTCGCGGAACAGACTGTTTGCCAGGCCGATCTGAATCGGTTTGCTCGCTGGCTCCTCGGCTGCGCGCATGGACCCGGAAGGCAGTGCCATTCCCCATGCTAGCGCGAGGGCCGCAAGTCTTCCCGCCATTCTCCCCATCCGCATGATCGTCTTCCCTTTGGTATGTTCGCCGGCGACCGTCCCTTGTCGCTGTTTGGAATTCCCCAGTTTTCCGCCGGAGCCGCAAGCGCGAGCGACCGGAACGCTGCCCCGATCAGCGGCCCAGTTGATCGAAGCCGGGATTGAAGCCGCGTGCCGTGATTCGCTCCAGCGCGGCCAGGGCCAGCAGGGCGTTGAACTTCGCCTGGTTGGCCACAAGCTGCAACTGCACGGCCCGGGTCCGCGCCGCGATCAGGTCATCCAGGTAGGGCCGGCGGCTGTTCTCGTCACCGGGATTGAAACCCTTTTCGCTCGACAGGTACTCGGCGATCTTCGTGGCCCTGTCCACAGCCTTCAGGTAGGTCTCGACCTCCCGCGATGCCTGGGACCACTTGAAGTAGGCGTCCTCCGCCTCAAGGGTGATCAGATGGCGCGTCTTGTCGGTGACCGCGGCGGCCCGGCCCTGCAAGGCCTCGGCCTGCTCGATGCGATCGCAGCGCTTGCCGACGAGTTGGGCGGGCATCTCCACGGTGATCGCTCCGGGACGATACTCGCCGTTCGCCAGTCCCGACGGGACCGCATCGGCATGGAGGTGGCCCTCAACTACCTGCCCCTCAATGAGGAGAAGGAGCTGGGGCGGCGCTCGGAACAGGGGCTGCTCTCCAAGCAGAAGCCGTGGGAAACCGCCGGTTGCCGCAAGGTGCTCAGCCTCCAGCAGTTG
>JBBSDR010001378.1:0-2687 GCA_038240465.1 Gemmatales bacterium | reverse complement strand
GCTGGCGTCGGTCGAGGAGGAGAAAGGCTTCTCCACGATCACGCGCGAATGGGGCCAGCGGCGCGTGTCGGTGAGCTGCAATGTGCGCGGCCGGGACATGGTCAGCTTTGTGGAAGAGGCCAAGCGGAAGATGACCGAACAGCTGGAGCTGCCGCCGGGCCGCTACCATGTGGACTTCGGCGGCCAGTTCGAGCATTACGAGAGCGCGCGGAATCGGCTGAAAATCGTGTTGCCGGTCTCCGGACTGCTGATCTTCGTACTGCTGTTCATGACGTATCACAACGTCATCGACGCCTTGCGCGTTTTCACCGGCGTGCCGCTCGGCTGGGTCGGCGGCATCATTGCGCTCTGGCTGCGGGACATGCCGTTCTCGATCTCGGCTGCCATCGGCTTCATCGCCATGTCGGGCGTGGCGGTCCTGGATGACATGATCCTCGTTTCCTACATCCGGCAACTGCGCACCAAGGGGATGCCGCGCGACGACGCCGTGCGTCTGGCGGCGATCACGCGGCTGCGGCCGGTCCTGATGACGACCCTCGTCGCCAGCCTGGGCTTCGTGCCGATGGCGCTGAGCACCGGCATGGGCGCCGAGGTCCAGCGGCCCCTCGCCACCGTCGTCATCGGCGGCGTCATCAGTGCCATGCTCATGTCGCTGCTGGTGATCCGCGTTCTGTACCTGCTGTTTGATTCAGCGGCCAACGCTATATTCCGGGTGCTGCACCAGCACATGGGCATTCCAGCGGAGTACCTTGGTTGGCTACTCGGAGACTACCGGGAGGAGAAGGGCGAAGATGTCGAGGACGGGTCGCGGAATGGGTCCGCCGGCCGCTCGGTTGTATCGACAGAAACAGGCATAGTCCTGAGAGGCGAACCATGAACCTAAGACTGTGGACTCGTGCTTCAGTGACGCTGGCCGCCGCGGCCGTCCTGATCGTCGGCTGCGCCAAGGAAGACAAGGGCGGCCAGGCCAGAAACACCACCGAGAAGGACAAGGGCGGCCAAGTCGCCGAGAAGAAGGACACCAAGCACGACGACTGGTGGTGCGCCGAGCATGGCATCCCTGAAAGCGAGTGCAGTGCGTGCAGCAAACAGCTGGAAAAGGAGGCCAAGGCCAGGGGCGACTGGTGCAAGGAACATGTCCCTGGCAAAGGCATCGCCAAGTCGCAGTGCTTCGTCTGCAACCCAAAGCAGCGCGAGGAGTACGCCAAGAAGTATCGGGCCAAGTACGGCAAGGAGCCGCCAGAGCCAGAGGATAACATGCCGAAGAAAGATGACAAGAAAGTGGAGAAGGAAAACAAACACAGGTGACGTGCGGGAGCGCCGCGGCCGGGCGCCAGTTGCGACTGGTTGCGGCGCATCCGTTTCGAGTTCGCAGAGTAGGCCTGTCCCTGCCGAGAATGCCGAAATGGCAGGCGAAGGCGGATGACGGAGACGCCGAAATGAGCGCCGGCTGTTCGACGGGATGAGCGATGGCAGTCTACAAGGGCGAATCGTGAGGTGTTCGGTGCGACCCTTGACGATGAACACGACCCAGCGCGGGGAATCACCGCTTGCCGAGCATGGTGTCAACGGCCTGTTACTGCTCTTCACGCCACGCGTCGATAGCGATGGTGCAAACCGCCAACCGTTGGGACGGCGATGACTTTGCCGCGCTCGGGCGGTTCGAGGTCACGCGGGGCCGGCGCGTTGCCGTCGAGCGACTGGTGACACCGCGAAGTGTGGTAATAGCCCAGGAAGGAACGAACCAGCTGCCGCAGATGGCTCGCGTTCGGGACGATTACGTGATCGAGCAACTCACGGCGCAAAGTGCCGATAAGCCGTTCGACGAACGGACTCTGCCACGGCGAGCGCGGCGCGATGACGACTTCCTCGCTGCCCAGGTTCTGCACCGTCCGGCGAAACTCGTCGCCATAGATGTGCCGCGGGCGTTCTATGTGGCAGCCGCACCATTGTTGCGTGCGCTGGGCAACAAGTCCACTGCGCCGCTCTATCACATCCGTCAGAACGGTAACTGGCTTCGAGGGATTACGACCACCCCCCCTCGTCACGTTGAACTCGAACGGGGTATTTATTAGGGGAGAGGCGTCGCCTTGCGACACCCATCCCAATTCCTGCCAGACAGCCGACTGGTCGCCAAGCGAAGGTCGCTGTGGGCAACTCCAGCTGGAGAACCCATGCGACCCCACGATCTTGCGCTTGTCTCTCCCGACGAACGTATCCGCGAGCTGGCCCGTATCCTCGCCCTTGGCGTGCTCCGCCTCCGCGCTCGCGCCGCCCTTCCCACCGATCCGGCCCCGCATCCCGCCCCGGAAAACCTGCCGAAATCCAGCACAGATTATCTTGCTGTCGGCGCCGAAACGAGGCTCAGTGTCCACGTGGGTTAACGCTCTGAGACACCGAGAAAGGACCACTGCATGAACCGCAACATCGCCAAGGAGGTCGCCGCGCTGAAGCGGCTGACCGTCCCGCAGTTGCGGACACGCTACGCCGAAGTCTTCGCCGAGCAGACGCCGGGCAACCACAAAGAGTGGCTGATCAAGCGCATCGCCTGGCGGCTGCAGGCCCAGGCCGACCTGTCCGTACGCACACGGCACCCGCACCCGCCCACCGGACACCCACGCCATCGTTCCTCGTCAAGGGCGGCGTATCGGCGGGTCGTCCGGGTCGAGGGGATGCGTACTAGACGT
>JBBSDR010001377.1:0-2693 GCA_038240465.1 Gemmatales bacterium | reverse complement strand
GCAATCCTGCGGACCTTCGGCGCCTCGCGGCTGATGTACGGCAGCGACTTTCCTGTGTCGGAACTTCGCGGCCGGAGTCTCTCGGTCGGCGACGGCTTCTTCTGGTTGTACGAACACAACACCCAGTGGGACGGCTGGCTGCATGCCCGGCCTCAGTTGGTGGGCATCGAATCCCTCCTCGCCTTGCAGCAAGCCTGCCGCACAATGGCACTGAACGACCGCGACATCGAGCGGGTGTTTGGCGACAACGCTCGGCAAATGCTGGGCATCAAGCAGCGGGGGGGCGAGGGAGTGCAGGCGCTCTATCGCGAGGCGAAGACGCTGATTCCGGGCGGGACGCAACTGCTCTCGAAGCGGCCGGAGATGTTTGCGCCGGAGCAGTGGCCGGCCTATTACGAGCAGGCAATCGGTTGCGAGGTAATTGACACGGATGGGCGGCGTTTCATCGACATGTCACATTGTGGCATCCTGTCGTGCATCCTGGGGTTTGCCGATCCGGATGTGAACGCTGCCGTCATTCGCCGCGTGCATCTGGGCGCCATGGCGACGCAGCAGACAGCCGATGAGGTGGAACTGGCGCGACTGCTGATCGAGATTCATCCCTGGGCGCAGCAGGCGCGGTTTACGCGCGGCGGCGGCGAAGCGATGGCTGTAGCTATCCGCATCGCTCGTGCCTTCACGGGGCGTGGCAAGGTAGCCGTCTGTGGCTATCACGGCTGGCACGATTGGTATCTGGCCGCGAACCTGAATCGTGAGGCCGGGCAACAACTTGATGCCCACCTGCTCCCTGGCCTGCAACCCACAGGCGTGCCAAAGGAATTGGAAGGGACCGTCTTCACGTTTCGTTACAACCAGTTGGACGAGCTGGATCGCGCCCTCGATCAGTGCGGAGACGACCTGGCCGCGGTAGTGATGGAGCCGACGCGCAACGTCGATCCCGCTCCCGGGTTTCTGGAAGGAGTACGCAAGCGAGCGGATCGGCGCGGCGTGCCGCTGATCTTCGACGAGATCTCCGCCGGTTGGCGTCTCTGCCTTGGCGGCGCTCATCGGCTGTATGGGGTCGCGCCGGATCTGGCCGTGTTTGCCAAGGCGATGAGCAACGGCTTCGCGATGGGGGCAGTCATCGGTCGCCGACCCGTCATGCAGGCGGCGCAGGACTCCTTCATCTCCAGCACCTACTGGACGGAAGGAATCGGGCCGGCTGCCGCGGTGGCGGCGGTGAAGAAGATGAAGCGTATCGATGTCCCCGCGCATCTGGCGCGACTGGGAACGCACGTCCTGGAAGGCTGGCGCGCGTTGGGAGTCAAGCACCGACTGCCACTAACTATCTCCGGCCGGCCAGCGTCGTGCAGTTTGAGTTTCCAGCTTCCACAGAACGCAGCCTTGTTGACGCTGCTGACCACTCGTATGCTCGGTCATGGCTTCCTGGCCGGCGGGAGTTGTTCGTTGACCCTGGCGCACGAGGATTACCACATCGAGCGCTATCTGGATGCGCTGGACAGCGTCTTCGCGGAGTTGGCTGCCGCCGTCGCCGCGGACGACGTCATGGCCCGGCTCGCCGGACCGGTGAAACATTCGACGTTCGCAAGATTGGTGGATTAGTCATTCCATCGGCCAACAATCAGAATGGACTGGTGACATCATGCGTCTGAAGTTTGTAACACTCTTGATGGTGATTGCGGGGGTTGGCTCCGCGCAGGGCCAGGAGGCGGGCAAGAGCGCTCTGGAGCGCGATGCGAAAGGGTGGATCGATCTACTTCCCGGCAAGGACTTGCAGGGCTGGAAGCGCGTTCCCATCGACCCGGACACGACCCTGAACGCCAAGAACGCCTGGAAAGTCGAGGGCAACGTTCTGCAGTGCGACGGAGTTGGCGTCAAGGAAATGCTGCTCTCCGACAAGGAATACACCGATGGCATCTTCCATGTCGAGTGGCGTTTCCGCAAGGTCGAAGGGAAACAGGACTACAACAGCGGGGCCTACGTCCGCACCGCCGGCGATGGCAAGTTCTGGCACCAGGTCCAGATCGCGCACCTGGAAAAGCCGCCCCTTCTCGGCGATCTGTTTGGCAACTCCCTCGTCAAGGGCAAGCCCGAAAGCGTCCTGATCCGCGGCGACGGCGCCAAACGCGCGAAACCGCCCGGCGAATGGAACACTTACGAGATCACGGCCAAGGGCAGCAACATCGCCGTCTGGATCAACGGAGCGGAGACGCTCACCTGGAGCGAATGTCCCATCAAGAAGGGACATGTGGGTTTGCAAGCGGAGTTCTTCTTCATCGAGTTCCGAAATCTGAAGTTCAAACCTCACGGCTAACCAACTCCTGAAAGAGATATTCTCATGCGACCAAGCAGGATCAAGGCCAAGCTGAAACGCAATGAACCAGTGCTGCTGACGACGCTGCACCTCACCGATCCATCGCTCTACGAACTGACGAGCCTGATGGGCTTCGACGGCATCTGGATGGACCTCGAACACCACGGCTACAGTGTTGAGACCGCAACGAACCTGATGCGGGCGGCGCGCGTGGGCGGCGCGGACATCCTGGCCAGGCCGGCGAAAGGCGAGTTCATGCGCCTGGGCCGGCTTCTCGAGGCCGGGGCGCAGGGGATCATGTATCCGCGCTGTGCCGATGCGGCCGAGGCGCGAGAGGTTGTCAGTTGGAGCAAATTCGCTCCCCTCGGCCGGCGCGGCT
>JBBSDR010001376.1:0-2697 GCA_038240465.1 Gemmatales bacterium | reverse complement strand
CGGCGATCCTCGACTTCGTCAACGCCTTGCTCGGCCATCGGCTGACCGCCTACGAACCGCTGCGTCCGCATCAGCCGCAGGTCAATCCGGGGGCGTGCGTCGAATTCCTCTGGAGCGCCTGCGAGGAGGACGCCTCGGCGGCCATGACGCGTGTGCGCGAAGCGGAAGGTATCGCCCGGCGCATCGCCGCGATGGTCGATCGCGAAAAGCTGGTCGTCGAGAAGACGCCGGAGGGACGCCGGCTGCGCGAAGTGCGGCGCGGCGACATCGTGCTGCTGTTTCGGGCCATGTCGAACGTGAGCCTGTACGAGGCCGCCCTGCGCCAGTACGGACTCGATTACTATCTCGTCGGCGGCCGGGCCTTCTTCGCGCAGCAGGAGATTTACGATCTGCTCAACCTGCTTCGCGCCCTGGAGAATCCTCAGGACGAGGTGGGGCTGGCCGGCACCCTGCGCTCGCCCTTCTGCTGTTTGAGCGACGAGGCGATTTTCGTTCTGCGGTTTGCCCCTGTCGCTCCCTCGGAAGAGAGCGCGCGAAACGCAAGCGCCGCTCTCGCGCGGCGCGGACTCTGGAAGGGACTGCACGACGATGCCGTTCTCGAACGTCTACCGGACGATCAACGGCCGCGTGTTCTGCGCGCACGCGGCTTCCTTGCCCGCTGGCGGTCGCTGAAGGACCACGTTCCCATCGCGCGGCTGTTGGGCGAAGTGTTCGCGGATAGCGGTTACGATGCGGCCATGCAGTTCGAGCATCTCGGCGACCGCAAACTTGCCAACCTGTGGAAGCTCGTCGAACTGGCGCGGACGTTTGACCGCTCCGGTCTTTTCGGCCTGGCCGAATTCATCGCGCGGCTGGGGGACCTCGTCAAGACCCAGCCGCGCGAGGAGCAGGCCGCCACGCAACCGGAAAACGCCGACGTCATTCGCCTCATGACCATTCACCAGGCGAAAGGACTCGAGTTCCCCGTCGTCATCATTCCCGATATGAACGCCGCCCCAGGCTCCGTCCACGCACCCGCCGCCCACTGGGACCCACGCCTCGGTTGCGTCGTCCGCCCGCCTTCGGACGAGGACCCGCCGCCGTTCGGCGATCATGGCTGGTCCCTATGGCGCATGCGCGAGGAGATTGAGGACTGGAACGAAAGTTTGCGCACTCTCTATGTCGCCTGCACGCGCGCCGAGGATTATCTTGTCCTGTCGGCGGGATTGACACCGGCGCTCGCGCCGTCGAGTCCCTGGATGCAGACCCTGGCTGGCCGCTTCGACCTGCGCTCGGGCAAGGGCCTTGTCGCCGAAGTGTCCGCGCGAGTCAGCGGCAGCGCGGTCGGCCTGGAAGTTGATGCGTCTCCGCTCTCCGCCGCCGTGCGCAGCCCCGCTTCCAGCGAGGCTGGCTGGCCGGAAGCGGTCCCCGTTCGCGGCGCGGCCCAGGTGGTCTTCACGGTCGAGGAGTTGGAGGAGTGCTTGCGCGGAGAATCGAGTGACGCGTGGAAGCTCGGCGCGTTCGTCCGGCAGCACGATGCGGAGGACGGCTCCGACGCCCATCACTGGCCGATCCGGAGCGAACGGCACGCGCTGCGCGAGCGCGTGCTTCGAGCGGTGCTGCAATTTAGCGACATGCGCGATCCGCGAAACTGGCAGCCGCGTCTGCGACAAACAGCGGCGCAAATGGGACTGCCTCATGAGGAAACGGACGAACTGCAGCACGCTCTGGAGCGTTTCGACCAGCACGCCGGCAGTTGGTTGTGGCAGCAGGAGACTTGCTGGTTCGAGCGCGAGTTCATGCTGGAGTGGCCGAGGAAACGTCCGCCGCGCGGCCTGCTTCACCGGCCCATCGTTCGCGGCGTTATCGACGTACTCTATCGGACGGGACGCAACTGGGGCTTGCTCTGGCTGACAAGCGATCTCCTGCCTCCTGGGGGATTGACGGAGTTGCGTCCTGGCCTGATCTTTGGCGTCCATGCCGCGAGACAGTGGTTCGGAGGCTGGCCGCGCAGCGTCACGGCCTATTCGCTCGCCGATGGCACGACACTGACGGACGGCAGTTCCTGGCAGACCAGCGACCTGCTCGCCCGGTTTCACGATGCCCTGGCCCGGCGAGAACACGAGGCGAAGTAGTCATGCAACGAGGAAGAAGCACACCCGAGGGACAGCATCGCCCCGTCCTGCTCGCCGAGGTGCTGGATGCCCTGAAGCCGGCAGAAGGCGACAGGGTCGTCGATTGCACGACAGGCTGGGCCGGCCATGCTATCGAACTGCTTCGGCGCGCTGGTCCGTCCGGCCGGCTGATTGGCTTTGACCTCGACGCGGAGAACCTGGCGCGTGCCCGGACGCAACTCGAACCTCTCGGCCAGCCCTTCTCGCTCCATCACGTCAATTTCGCTGCCTTGCCGTCGGTGCTTGCCGAACTGGAAGTGGAGGGGATCGATTGTCTCCTGGCCGACCTGGGCATGTCGAGCATGCAGGTCGATGATGTGGAGCGCGGCTTTTCCTATGCGCGCGACGGCCCGCTTGACATGCGCATGGACCGATCGCGCGGCCGGACGGCGGCGGACGTGCTGGCGACAATCTCGGAAGAGGACCTGGCGGCGGCCCTGCGCGACCTGGCCGATGAGCCGGAAGCGGAGCGCGTGGCGCGGGTGCTGGTCGAGGCGCGGGCGCAGGAGAAACTCGAACGGACCTCGCAGGTCGCACGGCTTCT
>JBBSDR010001375.1:0-2701 GCA_038240465.1 Gemmatales bacterium | reverse complement strand
CCCCCCGCCCCCCCCCCCCCCCAACCCGGTATTCCGCTGTCGGTTCTCAGCGTTTCGCAAGGCCGCACAACCATGAAAATTCTCCTCCTGATCGTCGCCGGTCTGGCAATCGGCGTGGTGGGCGGCATGATCGGCATCGGCGGCGGCGTGCTGCTGATTCCAACGCTGACGCTCGGCTTCGGCTTCGATCAGCGCAAGGCCGCCGCGATGTCGCTCGCCATTCTCGCTCCGCCCGTCACGCTGCCGGGCGTCTGGCAGTATTACACGCAGGGCCACCTCAAGACCAACGATCTGCTCATCGCCGGCCTGGTGGCGATCATGTTCGCCATCGGCGCTTACGTCGGCGCCGGGCATCAGGCGTCTCTCGACGAGACGACGTTGAAGCTCATGTTCGGGCTGCTCCTGCTCTATGTGGCGGTCCGCACTCTGCTCGACGCCAATCGCGTCGCCTCGTCGGCAGCCCTCGCACTAATCGGCGTGCCGCTGGCCTGGATCGGCTATCTTGGCCTGCGCGCCCTGGGCCGCAAGCACCTGCGCCCGCCCGATCTTGGTGAGGAGATTCGCCGCCGGGTCGAGGAGCCGCCCTCCTCGAACGAATACTACATCTGACGTGGGAAGTGCTTCATTCGCTCGTCAAGCCGGCCAGGGTCCGCTCGATCCCCTCTGCCACGGTGACGCCCGGAGCGTAGCCCAGGTCGCGGACGGCGGCGCTGATATCGTAGGTCTGCGTCCGGCCGAGGATGGCGACGAGGTAGCGCGTCAGCGGCGGTTCGCCGCCGAAGACGCGCGCGGCGAATTCCATCGCCCCTCCCAGCGCATAGGCGACCCCATACGGCAACTGTCTGAGCCGGCCGCGGATGCCGCATCGCTCCAGCAGCAGCGCAATCACCTCCCACAGACGCACGGGTTCGCCGTTGGTGATCGTGTAGGTTCGTCCGACAGCGGCCGGCGCGTGCAGACAGAGAAGTAGCGAATCCACAACGCAATCGACGTAGGTCAAATCGACGAGGTTGCGACCAGCGCCGATGCGCGGTAGCCGGCCAACGCGGGCGCGATCGAGAAGGCGCGGCAGCAGGGTCGTATCGCCAGGGCCAAAAATTGCCTTGGGACGGATGATGACAGTTGGCAGTCCACGGCGATGCGCGGCGTTGACGTGGTCCTCGCCGATCTTCTTCGTCAGCGAGTAGACAGACAGAAAACGCCGCGGATAGGGGACATTCTCGGGGACGCTGACCTGATCGCGGCCATCGAAGACGACGCTCGGCGACGAGACATACACCAGCCGGTTGACGTGCTGGCGCAGGCAGGCTTCGGCGACGAGGCGCGTCCCCTCGGCGTTGATGCTGTGAAAGTCGCGGGCTTTGCCCCAGGGTGCGGACAGGGCCGCCACATGATAGACGACGTCCATGCCGGCACAGGCGGCGCGGACAATCTCGGTATCGCGGATGTCGCCACGGACAATCGACGCGCCCTCGCCAGCGAGAGTCCGGCAGACGGCTTCGTTGCGTCCCAGGACGCGGACCTGATGTCCATTGGCCAGCAGCGCCAGGGTGAGGCGCTTGCCGAGAAAGCCGGTGCCGCCGGTCACGAGGATACGCATGAGGAGGGCTTCTCAGAACGTGAGGGCGACGGCGGCCAGCGTCAGGCCAGCACCGGTGCCGAGCAGGAAAACACGCTGCCCGCGCTGGAGACGGCCCGCATCGACCGCTTCGGACAGGGCAATCGGCAGTGAGGCCGCGATGCAGTTGCCGCGCGTCGCCAGGTTCAGAAACACCTGCTCGGGCTTGAAGCCGTAGCGATGCGTGAGCAGCCGCACACCGGGACCGCTGGGCTGATGCGGCACCAGCACCTCGACGTCCTCATGCCTCCAGCCCACGTCGGCGAGAAACTGCTCGATAAATGGTCCCAGATGCCGCAGCACCAGCTTGAAGACGCCGGGACCGTCCATGTGAAAGGTGTTCATCTCGCGCGTTGTGTTCGGGTCGTTGGGATGGTGCAGCGTGCCGCCGCCGGCCGCCTCGGTCAGATGAACGCCGCTGCTGTAAGTCGCGAACCGGGCCAGATGCAGACAACTCTCTTCGCCGGGAAGCGCGGGGACCACAAGAGCAGCCGCCGCGCCATCGCCCATCAGCACGGCACTTTCCGGCTCATTTCGGTTGAGCGTGAACGCGGTCTTCTCGCTGCTGAAAACCAGGGCGCAGCGCGAGCAGCCGCCGGCGACGAGTTGTGCGGCCGTGTGCAGAGCGACGAGGAAGCTGACGCAGGTGGCGTTGACGTCGAAGCAAGCGCTGCGCCCTCCCGGCAGTTTCAGGGCTTGCTGCACGAAGGCGGCAGTGCAGGGGATTGCCTGCAAGGGACTGGATGAGGCGCCGATGATGAGGTCGATTGATTCGGGCGCCAGGTCCGCTTTGCGAAGGGCGACGTGTGCGGCAGCGGCGGCCATATCGACGACCGTTTCGCTGTCGGCCCGGCGTCGTTCGGCCACTCCGGTCACGCGCTCGATCCAGCCCGGTTCGAGGCGCAGTTCGCCTTCCAGTTCCGCGCTGGTGATGCGTCGTTCGGGCAGATACGTTCCCAGACCGGCAATCTTGACGGGCAGCATCGGCACACTCCATTGCCAATTCGTCATGCTGGCGAGAACAGTCGTTGCACTCGCCGCCGCTTGGCTCCCTTCGCGACCGGCTCCAGGCCGCGCTCGATG
>JBBSDR010001374.1:0-2709 GCA_038240465.1 Gemmatales bacterium | reverse complement strand
CTCGGCGCTGGCCTGGCCGTGTTGCGCGAAGGCGTCTCGGGATCGCTGACGGCCGGCGTTCTCATCACGGGATTGCTTGGCCTGTTCCACGGCTTGCTGACCCTGGCGCGCTTTGGGCCGCGCGATGGGGCGATCCTCGGCGGGCTGCTCGGTTCGATTGTCGGCGTGCTGTACGGCTTGCTGATTCTCAGCCTGCTGTCCGGCTTCGAGGGACGGTTCGCGGTCGTTCTCGGAATGACACTCGGGACAGGCGTGCTGGCGCTGGACGGCTGGCTCCTGGGATTGCGCGCGAACCCGGTGACGCAGCCCGTGGCAAAACAGCAGCAAGGCGAAGAGGAGTAATCCCATGGACATCGTCACCGATACTCTGCCGCTGACCACGGACCCGCTCTGGCCCTGGTCGATCCCCGGCATCGGCATGTCAGCCCTGATTGTCACCGCGCTCATCCTGCTCGCGGCGGCCGCATGGAGCTATCTGCGCGTCCCCGGCGCGAAACTGCGCCGCGTCAGCGTCGTCCTGGGATTGCGAATCCTCGCGCTCTTGCTGGTGTTCCTGGCCCTGATCGGCGCATCGTGCGTCTCGCGCGAGGAGTTGAAAGTACCGTCGCTGGTGCTGGTCGCCATCGACTCCTCGGAGAGCATGTCGGTCGTCAAGGACGAACACGATGGCATGTCGCGCTGGGAGTACCTGCTGCGTAACCTCAAGGACGTCCGCCCGGTCCTTGACAGGCTGAAGCGGGACCACAACATCACCGTCGTCTTCTGGCGTTTTGGCGACGAGGTGGCGGAGTTCGACATCGACAATCCCGGCAATGCCACCGGCAAGCGGACCGACACTGCCATGATGCTGCGGACGCTGTATGAGAAGTATCGCGGCGAAAAGTACCTTCGCGCCCTGCTGGTCCTCAGCGACGGGGCTGACAATGTGGCCAGCGATCCGCCCGCTCGCGCCGAGGCGGTCAGGTGGCGCGGGCTGCCCTGTCCGATCTACACCTTCGCTTATGGCAACAAGGCGACGACGTCGTCGCAGAATGACATCGTCGTGACGGCCATCAGCCCCGAGCCAACCCTCGTCTCGGTCAAGGGCAAGTTGACCGTGCGGGCAACCATCGACGCCCTTGGCTTTGCCGGCAGTTCGGTGCGCGTGAAGGTGTTCATCAACGACAAGGAAGTCGCCGCCCAGGATGAGACGCTGCTCCATCGCAAGGACAATCAAGTCACGATCGTCTGCGACGCTCCTGCCGTCCCCGGCGAGATCAAGGTGACGCTCAAGGTCCACCAGCGCGGCCAACCCAGGGCGCTCCCCGGTGAACTGAGCGAAACCAACAATGAAATGTCAACGTATGTGACGGTGACTCGCGAGGGCCTCAGCGTGCTGCTCGTCGAGCGTCAGGATCGCTTTCCTGAACCGCAGATGATGCTGTCGGCCCTCGCCTCCGACAAACGCATTCGCGTCTATCGGGCCTGGCTGCGCGGCAAGGAGTTGATTGCCGAGGACCAGAAGGGACTGTTCCAGTTCGACCAGCAGCCTTACGACGTGATCATTCTCGGCGACGTGACGGCCCAGCGCTTGCGCGACGCCGACGCCGACGCGCTGAAGAAGATTTACGATCGCGTCTTCAACAAGCGGACTGGTCTGCTGATGATGGGCGGCCGCTATGCGTTCTCGAATGGCGACTGGGCCGGCACGGAGATCGAGAAACTGCTGCCGGTGAAGCTCGGGCCGAAAAACATCGGCCAGATCGAAGGTGAGGTAACACTGAAGCCGACCGAGAAGGGGCTGGAGTACGTCCTTCGCCTGGGGGATACTCCCGCCGACAGCGCCACGCGCTGGGCGGAACTGCAGAAGGAATCGAAAATGGACGGCATGACGCCGCTGGGAGATGCGGCCGGCGACAAGACGATCTACGCGGTGAATGAGAAGGACAACAGCCCCTTGATGGTCGCGCACATGACGGGGACGGGGCGAGTGATGGCCTTTGGCGGCGACACGACGTACCTGTGGGTGCAGCCGGGCAAGGTGGATGGGGCGGAGGCCCATTCGCGCTTCTGGCGTCAGGTCGTCGTCTGGCTGGCGCAGCAGGATGAAACCAACGACAACCTGCGGATTCACCCCGACACGCGCCGGCTGCGGACCGGCGACAACCTCGGCTTCGGCGTCGAACTGAAGGGTAATGCGGGCGAAACGCTCAAGGACGTCAAGTACACCGTCAAGGTGATCGATCCAAAGGGAGGCGAGACAGCGGTGGAAGTGCAGCCGGGCTTGCGTGGCTCCAGCAATGAGAACGAGAGCCGGGGCAATTTCAAGCCGCGTCTGCCGGGCGAATATCGCATCGTGGCCTTGGGCAGCGGCAAGCATCCGGTGACTGGCAAGCCGGTGCCGGGCAACAGCGAGGCGCGTTTCCTCGCCTACCAGGACGACGCCGAGACGAGCGAGAAGGCGGCCAACCCGGACTTCCTGAAAGACCTTGCGACAGCGGGTGGCGGCCGCGAGTATCGGCCGGACGGTCTGAAGAAGTTCCTGGAGCAGTTGCCGTCGAAGCCGCTGCCGCAACCGCCGCCGAAGCCGAGCAAGCTGCCCGACTGGCGGACCAAGGACCCGTCGCCGTTCTTGCTGGCGTTCTTTCTGCTGTTCGTGCAGGTGCTGGCGTTGGAGTGGTTCCTGCGCCGCCGCTGGGGCATGGTCTGATCCCGCCGCTTGCGGCTTAG
>JBBSDR010001373.1:0-2710 GCA_038240465.1 Gemmatales bacterium | reverse complement strand
GGCCCCGCGGGCGCCCTTGCGGGAACGGCGGTTGGGGGATGGGCCCCCCCCCCCAAACCCGGCAGGCGGCGGAACGGTCACTTCTTCAACTCCCACTTCTCATCGAAGAAGCCCGCATCGACCACTTTCCCTGGACTGAGCGTGCTGGCCGGCACACTCACATTCACGATCGCGTAGTCAGGCAGTTTCGGTACTTGGCGGGCGTTGTTGAGATAGTCGTACTCGCGGAAGGTGAAACCGCTGTTGAGGACGACGTATTTCTTCGGATTGAGCGGATTCGGACAGATCAACAGGAGGACGTGGTTTTCCGAACCCTGGAGGCGATTGCCGGCCTGAATCCCCTCGGCATCCCACTTGATCGGCAGTTTGTCGGCGACCTTCGCAAGCACCTTGTTGCTCGACGGATCGCCCCACAGCACGAGATTGCTTGAGGCAATGTCCTCCTTACTCACGTCGTCATCGTTCTTGACCAGGGCCTCGCCCCGGAACTGCCGCCGCCAGTGTTCGACGGCGTGTTTCATCTCGGCATCGGCCCACTTGCCCACCTTCTGGTTGAACGGCTTGCCGGTGGGACGGACCATGAGGAAGCGATCCCAGAAAGCGTCGTCGATCGGCCCTTGCAGCCCATGACGCTTGGTATCGTTGGCACTGTGACGGACCACAAGCACCCACTTGCCGTCGATTTTCTCCAGTTGGACCCTCCACGAACGATCGCTCGGCACGCGCTCGGCTTCCTCCGATAACTGCACCGTTTGCTTATCGACATTCAGTTTGATCCTGTAACTCGAAAGCAGGTGCGTCTGTCCCGGAGGCAAGTCGATCGTGAAGGCCATGACATTGGTGGTCGTGACCGTCACCTCGTCCGGCCCCTTGAGGGTGGCGCGGATGTCCGCTGTCTTCCAGTGTTCGTCCAGCCCATCGAGTTGCAGCCAGAGACAGCGGTGATAGCGCAGGGTACAGGTTGTGAAGTGGACTCGGGCCGGCACTGGGTCCCGGCCACGTTCCACGATGGCGTCGATGCGCCGATCGATCGCCGCCTTTGCCGCCGGATGATACGAGTGGCCCGTCCCTGGAGCGATGATGTGCGTGAGCCTCATCTCGGCGGAGCGACGCAGGGCAGCGGCCATCGCGTCGGCGGCCTGTTTCTGCTTGTCGTCCGCGCCGCTGTAGGCGACGGTCGGACAGTTGAAGAGATTGAGCGCGTAATCGGTGCAATCGTAGAGATGAAGCAGCTTCTGCTCGTCCGGACGCAGAGCCAGTTTCTCGCCCTGAAAGACGCGGAGGAATTCCGTCGTCTCGGAGAAGCCTGCTCCCGGCGCGGCGGCAGCCCACATGCCGGGGTAGTGGACTGCAAACTGCCAGCAGGCCGCTCCGCCCATCGAGAAGCCGCGAATGACCAGGCGGTTCTCGTCGATCGGATAGTGCTTGCGGACACTGTCGTAGGCCTCGAAGAGATCGACTTCGCCGGCGAACTTGTTGGCGCAGCAGTAACGGCCATACAGGTGCAGGACGAAGGCGTTCCGGGGCGTGAACTCGCCCAAGGACTTCATCCGCTGATCGACGAATGCCAACTCCGTCAGCTTCTCATTACGGCCATGACACCAGAAGTCGAGCCGAAAAGAGTGCGGTGAGTCGGGCCGATAACTCGAGGGAACGACGAGTCCATAAGGCTGCACCGAGCCGTCGATCTTCGAGACGTAACCGCGCACGACGAGGCCGGTCGCCGTGGTCCACGCCGGTTTGCCGTCCTTCAACTGGCCGGCGCGCTCGAAGCCGCGATCGAGTAAGACAGAGGCGGTCTTTGGCTCGTTTGGGTTGTAGAACTCGTCGTATTTCAGGGCGTCGTGAACGGCCTTGTGCACGATCTGCACGTCGGGCAGCAGGGCGAGAAGGACGGGCCTTTTGTCGAGGACGGTCCGCAATTCGTCGATGGTCTTGCCGAGATCGTCGCAGCGCTTCTGCAAGTCGGCGCGGATGTCTGCCGAAATCTGGATGCCGGCCGGGGGAACCCGGCGGACCGTCTCGGGATTGTTGTCAGCCGGGCCATCGGCAATAGCACGGGAGCTGACAAGCAAAGTCGCCAACAAACAGAAGCGGAGGGGTAGACTGTTCATGGGAATCCGTTTCAGGAGAGAGTGAATGACCAGTCGCGCGGCTGGCGGTAGAATATACAGGCGAGGGATGTTTCGTCCTGCTTACCGGAGCAAGCGCGAATGCCCCGGCTGTTCCGCGGAATGAAAGAAGATCCTGTTGAGGAACCTTTGCTCGAGCAAAGTGCGAGAGGGCTTGGAGTGCGTCCTGGTGTGGATGTCCCGGCCGTTGATTTGCAAGAGCTGGTCCGACCGGGGGAAGGTGGCATTTCGGTGGCTCCAGACGATCCCCAGAATCTTCCCGAGCATCGCAGAAACGCCATTGCGTCAACTCAGGAACACTGGCACAAAATCGAGGCCCCCACCGATGACACATGATGAGGCTCTCAAGCAGGCGTTGCGGTCAGCCGACCCGCTGAACAAGGTTCGCTCCTTCGCTCAGGAACTGGCCTGGGAGGGACTGTCCAAACGAGCGCTGCTCGATTTCTTTCAACAAGCCCGCGCTCGATTGCAGGAACAGGGATGCGCCTGGGAAGAAGATATTCTTCTGGATGTCATGGATTTCATTGATGGGTGGTGCAGCCCGCACATGACACTCGACACGGAAGCGGCGAAGACCG
>JBBSDR010001372.1:0-2711 GCA_038240465.1 Gemmatales bacterium | reverse complement strand
CTGGCGTTGCATTTCCTGCGCGATTTCAGCCGGAACGAGGGGAAGAAGATCAATCGCATCTCCGATGCGGTCCTGCGCGCGATGGGAGGATACCCCTGGCCGGGCAACGTGCGGGAACTGCGGAACCTGATCTACGGCATGGCGGTGCTGGACGTCGATGGCGTGCTGGACCTGGACGACCTGCACGGCGCGGACGTCGAGGGCAAGTTCGGTCAGGCGACGCGGCCGGCGTCGGCGGGACCCGACACGCTGATCGGCCGGCCTCTGGCTGAGGTGGAGCGCTATTACATCGAGAAGACGCTGGATCGCACCGGCGGCAATCGCGAGGAGGCGTCGAAGTTACTGGGCATCGGCGAGCGGACGCTGTATCGAGTGATCCGCGACTGGACGGTGCAGGACCAGATCCGGGCGGCACTGGAGCGCGCGTCAGGCGACATAGCGGAGGCGGCGAAGTCGTTGAACCTGACGGTGGCGACCTTGCAGCGAAAGATGAAGAAACTCGGACTGACGACGTCGGAAAGTTGAGCTACCATCGTGCGGAAAGGTGCTGTTAGGATGCAGTGCAACAAGGACAAGTTGAGGAGGTCCCAAGATGCCCCAGTTCATCCACTACACCGAATTGCCCGATGAAGCGCCGGACAGCCCGCTATTCACGGAATGGAACCTCTATCGTCGTGAAGTGGGGCGGCTGATCGCCGAGGGACATCAGGGCAAATGGCTCCTCATCAAGGGCGACGAGATCATCGGCATCTGGGAAACGCAAGCTGAGGCACTGGATGAGGGCTATCGCCAGTATCTGCATCAGCCGTTTTTTGTTCATGAGATTATTACCTGGGAACGAGTTCACTTTCAATCATTCAGGTTCAGACCATGGCGTTTGTGACTTCGCTGATTGAGCCGCAAGGATGCAGGGTGAATGCACTGGTCGGGCTGAACCGGGATGACTCCTTGTCCCTTCACTCGGCCGGAAAGACGATTCCTGCGCCGAGCAAGTCCGAACTGCGCGGCAGGAGGCGGCGAAGTTGCTGACCCTGATGGCGGCCGAGAGTTGAGCTACCACGGTGCGGGAGAGTGATGGTACGATGCGGCGCGACAGGGACAAGTCGAGGAGGTCCGAAGATGAGCCGTTTCATTCACTACACGGAATTGCCGGCTTATGAGCCGAACACCCCGCTCTGCGCGGAATGGAATGTCTACCGTCATGAGGCAGGACACCTTATTGCCGAGGGATATCAGGGCAAATGGATCCTCATCAAGGGAGAGGAAATCATCGGCATCTGGGAAACGGAAGCTGAGGCACTGGATGAGGGCTATCGCCGATATCTGCTCCAACCGTTTCTCGTTCATCAGATTATGACCTGGGAACGAGTATACGTCCAAACCTTCAGGTTCAGATCATGGCATTCTTGACCTTACCCATTGATCCGGCTGGCTATCTCGTCGAAGTGCTGATCGGCCTGAATGGCCGAGCCACCCTGGCACTGGTCTCCACAGGAAAGCCGGTCCTCCCGCCAGTGCGGGCGACAGCGATTCTTGATAGCGGAAGCAATGTGACTTGTGTGGCGGGTACTGTCTTGCAACAACTCGGCCTTTCGTCGATCCAATCCGCGACAACTCAAACTGTGGCGGGGTCCCACCCGGTGCGGCTCTTTCAAGTCAGCCTGAGTGTCCTTGGCCCGGCGGGCCTGATGTTCACCCTGGAAGATCTGACCGTTATCGAACTGGTCAGTCCCAACGAGGATGCAGACGTGCTTCTCGGGCGAGATGTCCTCGCTCATGGCGTGCTGATTATTCACGGTCCCGGCAAGAACTTCACGCTCACGTTTTGATGCGCCGTGATTACCGGAAACCGGCCGCGCTCGCGCTTGCCGTCCGGGAAAGTCAGGTCGTACTTCCCCTCGACAGGAACGCCCGCGCGGATGGTCTCGAACTCCACTTCCGCCCCGGCCAACGGACGCCCCTCTCCCGGCCTTGAGACCCACTGTGTATTGCCCTTCTCCGACTCCCTCTCTCCCAATCGCACGCGCTGTCCCGAGAGGTCCGAGGCACCCTGGTAAAGGTAGACGGAGACATACGGTGCAGCCGGTTCATCCGCCTTGAGAGGGTTTTCGCAGAGCAAGAGTTGGATGGCGTGACCGTCCCAGGGCGCGGTTGTCTCGCGGATGGCAGCATGCGGAAATCGGCCCGGGCCTGCTGGCTCCTCACCATTTGGACGCCCGGAACACCCCGCCGTCAGGATCAGGAAACAGACGACAAGAGGACACTTCGACATTCGCCCTGCTCCCAGTTCCCGCGCTAGATCACGATCAGCGCGCGCAGTTTGCGGTCGCCCTCGGCGGCGATGGAGGCCAACTCCTGCAAGGACGCGGCGGCTTCCGGCACTGTCAATGCCAGGCGCATCGCCTCGCTCTGGACCTCGGCGAGCCGGCTGGCGATTGGCCGCAGCAACTGCGAGCGCTCCGCCACGGTCATGTCCGGCGCTTCCTTGTCGGTCAACCGGCCGATCACCTCGGTGTAGAGCCGGACCTGCGTCTCCAAATCCGCTGTCGCAGCCCCCTGGGCCAGAACCAGGGCCTTGCGCTCCACCTCGCTCGCCAGTTCGTCCAAAATGTTGACGCGCTCTTTCGCCGTTCGCGCCGCCTCCCAGCGCGCGTCCGTCTCCAGACGACGATCCAGCGGCGATTTCCTGGCCTGGACTTCAGCGCCGCGCT
>JBBSDR010001371.1:0-2713 GCA_038240465.1 Gemmatales bacterium | reverse complement strand
GGGGAGCAAGACAACAACCTCTGCTCACCTCAACATCAAGAGGGACTCCCGCTCCTCGAATCGAGAGGACTGAACGAAACGATCGGGTCATTCGTCGTATTCATGGAATATCCCGTCCCTTCACCAAGGAGGCTCGCCTCGCATGTCTTCGCGCATCTCCAGGTTGACCGGTCTCGCGTTGATCGCCGGACTCGGGCTGGCTCTCGTTTCCAGTCCCGCCCGCGCCGACAAGCCGAAAGCTGCCGGCACACAGAAGGACGTCTTCGGCTACACGGCGGCGTTCGACGAAGAACTCAAAAAGGTGGGCCAGATCAGCCCGCAAGAGTTCGGCAAGATGTTCGCCCTCAAAAGCAAATACCTCGACAAACTCTCCTTCGACCCGACTCAAGCGAAGTTTTGGGACGGCTTCAACGCCGATCCGGCGAAGGCGCAGGGACGCTGGCGTTATGATTTCCGCGTCAACAAGGAGGAACGGGAAGCGTTCAAGAAGAACGGCTTCGTCGTGAGCGAACGCATGGGAGCGGGTTCGTTCGCCGAGCAGTTCTATCGCATCTACAGCGCGGACCTGCCGGTGTTCATCAGCTCCGACGCGCTGCTGCACGCCTGGCATCGCAGTTACGACGCCATGCTCGAAGAACTGGAGGAGACGTATCTCTCGAAGTCGCTCGACGAGATCCTGACGAGCATGGCCGAGCAGGTCGGCGCCGCGAAGAAGAGCTACGGCGACGGCGTCCTCGGCGAGAGCCTCAGCGACGCCGACTATTTCCTCGCCGTCGCGCGCAGCCTGCTCAAGGGTGAAGCAGTCAAGACGCAACTCGATCGGGACGAGCGTGTCAGCAAGACACTGAAGGCTTGCGATGGGCTGCAACTGCAGACGATTCCGCTGTTTGGCCGCGGTCGGGTGATGGATTTCTCACAGTTCAAGGTCCGCGGCCACTACGAGAACTCGGAACTGCTCAAGCGTTACTTCAAGGCGATGATGTGGTGCGGCCGCACTGACATGCGTGTCGCCGGCGGCAAGGACGAAAACCTCACTTCGTCTTCTCCGCGTGAAATGGGCGGCGCGGTCGTCCTCAACGATCTGTTGAAGCGTGCGAAGAAGTTCGAGCAGTGGCAGCAGTTCGACCGGCTCATTCAGACTTTTGTGGGCCGCACCGATTCGATGACCTTCGCGCAACTCGATGGCGTGCTGACGAAGGGCGGCATCAAGTCGCCAGCCGACGTCAAGAATCTGGAGACGCTCAAGGCGCTTCAGGACGAGATCATGAAAGGCACCATCGGCCTGCAGCACATTCGCAGTGATTTCGTCCTGTCCTCACCGTTCGGCCCGGACAAGGCGGAACTGCCACGATCGTTCACATTCCTGGGACAGAAGTTCGTCATCGATAGCTGGGTGACGGCCAAAATCGTCGCCGATGACGTCTTCTGGGACGAACGCAAGGTGCAGCGGCGTATCCCGAGCGCGCTCGACGTCGCCTTCGCGGCGTTCGGCAACGACGCCACTGTCCCCGACCTCGTCGCGCGCATGACAAACGCGACAGGACGCCGTTTTCGCGACAACCTCAACTATCAGCACAACCTCGCGGCAGTGCGGCGGATCATCGATGCTCAGGACAAGGCGATGTGGGACGAGAACCTCTACATGAACTGGCTGGGTGTGTTGCGCGAACTGTCGAAGCCCCTGGCCGATGAGAAATATCCCGAGGTGATGCGGACGCGGGCCTGGGCCAGCAAGACGCTCAATACGCAGCTTGCCTCGTGGACGCAACTGCGCCACGATACCATCCTCTACGTCAAGCAGTCCTACACCAGCGGCGTATTTTGCGAGTATCCAGCGGGTTTCGTCGAGCCGGTCGTGGCTTTCTGGGATCGCTTCGAGAAGATGGCGGCGCGCGCCGCCGACCTGATCGAGAAGACGCCGTTCCCCGATCGTACTGTCGAGAAGGAGCTGAAGTTCGGCGAGCGTGTCGTCGGCAAGCAGACGCTCAAGCTGGCCGAGGTGCAAAAGCGCCAGGCCGCTTTCTTCCGCAATTTCGCCGGCCAACTTGCCCTGCTCAAGAACATCGCGAGCAAGGAACTGGAACAGAAACCGCTGAACGACGCCGAGACGAAGGTGTTGCGCGACGTTGTCCAGATTCATCGCGGCAGCGGCTCCACGCGTTACAACGGCTGGTATCCCAAACTCTTCTACAAGGGACCGCACGATTCGGGCAAATGGGACGCGCTCGTCGCCGACGTCCACACCGACGTTCCCGCGATCCCGCTCGGCGATCCGGGTTGTGTGCTGACGCAAGGGATCGGCAACATCGACCTGCTGCTGATCGCCATCGACAACGGCAAGGATAAGATGGTCTACGCCGGACCACTGCTGAGCCATTACGAGTTCGAGATGCCCGGCGTCACGCGCAAGGCCGACTCCGAATGGAAGAAGGACATCCTCGACGGCAAGCTGCCGGCGCGTCCCGAGTGGACCAAACGCTATCTCGTTCCCGGCGTCAACCCGGATGTGAAACGCTACGAACGCGAGGAATGACAGTCCCAACAAGGAGGGTCCTCGCATGCTTGTACCAAACGATGTTTCGGGCGTTTCGTGAACCACCCGGCGCGGCAACAGATCCTTGCCGTTCGGCAAAAAAAGGGAACGAGGATGGGAGAACTCTGGTCGTCCACACTCTTGGGCGACCGGCAAGAGGTGAACTACCCGGTGGGACAG
>JBBSDR010001370.1:0-2718 GCA_038240465.1 Gemmatales bacterium | reverse complement strand
GGTCCGATACCAGCACCCCCGTCCCCACGCGCAGGTTTTGCTCGTACTCCTCCTCCGGCTTCAGCATGTGGACGGGCCGTCCCAGTTGCGGAAACGGCGGCACAATCTCGTAATCGCCGAACAGCTCGCCCCAGCCGTGCCGTTGCTCTGCGCTCAGGTGCGCCGGATGAATCAGGCCAATCCGCGGCAGGGCATCGATCGAACATTCGCGGTCGTGCATGTCGGCGAACGCTCCCTCCTCGGTCACGCGAAACGTGGCCAGGGGCCGATCCTTCTCGTCGAAACCGCCCCACAGGAGCCGGCGCGCGAGCCGGGCCATCAGCGGATGCTGGCCGATGTTCTTCCGGAACTCCGCCACACTCCAGCGCCGATTCTGGACCAGCGAGCGCTCCAGCCGCTGAGCCTGGAGCTTGATGGACTCGCGCAGTTGCAGCTTGAACAGGTTCCACTCGCGGCGGGCGTTCTCGGCCTTCTCGCCATTGTCGTCCTTGCGCGGTTTGGGCAGATCGCCGCGCTGGTGGCCGGCCTCGTCGCGGATCAGGGGCCGCAGGTCCGGCGCGAGCAGGATGCGGAAATGACGAGGGCCGAAGTCGAGGTCGCGGCCGCCCTGCCGATCCAAACCGAGGTCCGGCACCGCCAGATCGTCGAGTTGATCCTGCGTCAGATTGCGCGCCTGGGCCATGCTGGACAGACGCACCAACGCCCGCTCGCGTACCCAGCGCTGACTGCCTTGCTGAGCGAGCGCGTTGAGTTGCAGCAGGGCCGTCTCGCTGCCCAGAAGGCTCAGGGTGTCGAGTCCTTGCTGCACCAGGGCAAGCAGCCGTCGCTTCACCCACTCGCGGATCGCCGCCGCCAGCTTCATGGCGCAGCCATCGCCGCCCAGCGTACCGACCACGGACAGGACCCAGCTATCGGTCGTGGGATAGCCGTCGCCCTGCCACAACTCGAAAAGCCGCACAGAGAAGGCATCGAATCGTTCCGCGCCAACGTCGCGCTTCAGTGTGTCGAGCATCCCGGGGACCAGGGTCCGCTTACCCTTCAGCGCGCCGAGCAGGCCGCTGACCTGTCCCGCGTTGAGCCGATGTTCACCGATTACCAGCGGCGGCAGACAGTCCAGCACGACCCAGTCGGACAACTCCGTCGCCATGCTCGCGAGCTGAGCATGATAGAGCCAGGAGGGCATCGAAGGCGCGTCGAACGGCGGGCAGTTCTTCTCCGGGCGTTCGAGGACCAGCCGGCGAACACGCCCGGCGGCATCGGCCGGCGCGTGGCGTAACTGATCCTCGATCAGAGCGGTGTGGCCGCGCTGATGCGAGCGCTGGACGAAGTCGAGCGCGGCCTCCGCCAGCTTGCCTCGACCGGCCGCCAGGGGCAGGAGGCCGGCGAGTGCCGTGCCGACGTTGCTGTCCAGCCAGCGGCGCAGCAGACGTGGACCGAGACCCGCTTGCTTCAGTTCCAGCACCATCGCCGCCACGGCCGGCGACTTGACCAGGCAGAGCACGTCGAGGTAATGGACAATCTCGCCGCCGGGGCGCGTGCGGATCGCCTTCTCGACCCAGTCGAGGGCCGACAGTTCGGTATGCGCCAGCCAGCCGCGCAGTTGGCGGGGCGACGTCACCTCGCAGCCAAGCCGGCGCGCGTGCTGCTCGACGCGCTTCGGATCACCGAGGCCGAGGATGATGTCGAGTTGCGCCACGAACGGATCGGCGTCGCCGGGATTCCAGCGGCTGACGATTGCCTCAATCTCGGCATGAAAGCCCAGCAGCGCGGCAAGGCGAATGGCGAGCGGCGGAGCGACGGACCAGGTGGTTTGCCAGCGCTCGGGCCGCAACTCGGGACGGAGCCGTTCGCGCAGTTCCTGGCGATCACCGGCATCCAGGTACGGCAGGACCATGAGCGCGAAGGCCTGGGCGACGTCGCGCTCGTGCCGGGCGCGAGGATGGGTGTGGTTCGAGTCGGCGTCGGCGCCCGGCAGCAGCAGATCGACGACCTTGACGGGCGAGAAGACGCGCAGGAGCGGCGGCAGGACCTTGCCCGGGAGCCGCTGGCCGGCCGTGCGGATGTCGCGTTCGAGCTTGTCCGGATTGATGTCGCCGTCGAACTGTCGTTTCAGGAAGCGCGGCAGAAATCGTTTGGGAAGGCGATACTGCACGCCTTCGAGCATGGCGCCCAGCCAGAGTTGGGCCTCGCGCCGGCCCATGCTGAGCGGGACCTCGACATCGTCCCAGTCCCAGTAGCCGCCGATGCGCGAGGCGCGGGTCCGTTTCAGTTGTCCCGCGCAGCGTTCGAGATCGAAGGCACCGGGTTCGGGGAGCGACAGGGGTGACAACTCGCGCCAGGTGGCCAGGAACCAGTCCACGGGAGCAAGGTCCAGTTGCGGAAGGAGAGTGGGCTGAGAAGCATCGGTGATGTGGTTGTCCTGGCAAGTCATGTCGGTTCCTCCGAGATGCGACAGCGCGGATGGTGAGAGTATCTTCTCCATTCAGCGGACACGTTGCCAGGTTGGTAGTTCGCGAAAATGCCCTTCCAGGCGAGCGGCACAGCGTCAGCGTGCCGGTGAATCGCAGGCGAGCGGCACAGCGTCAGCGTGCCGGTGATCGCAGGCGAGCGGCACGGCGTCAGCGTGCCGGTGATCGCAGGCGAGCGGCCCCCCGGGCGCGGGCCCGGGGAACCGGCCAACCCGCCCCCTGACGCGGGGGCGCGCGCCCAATATGGCCC
>JBBSDR010001369.1:0-2721 GCA_038240465.1 Gemmatales bacterium | reverse complement strand
TCCGAGGACTCCGCGTCGCGGCTAACCCAAAGAGGCGGATTCCTCCACCAGTCGGACCACGACCGCCTGGACTGCCTCAGGTCCTTCTCGCTGAAGACGCTCGATCCAACTCGCGCCGCACAGTTCCTCCCAGAGCCGGCGGCGCCGCTCCGGATCACTCACTTTCGACCGGATGAGTGGACGCAGCGCGGCGAGCAAGGCGAGCCACTGACCCAGGTCGTCGTCAAGCATCGTCTCAAGGCGCTGGCGCAGAGCGCGTGTGAGAGCAGGCGCGGCCCCACCCGTGCCGAGAGCGAGAGTCAGATCGCCGCGCCGAATGATGGAAGCAGTATGGAAGTCGCCGCTGTCCGGCTCCGTCGCCGAGCAGACCCACAGACCGCGAGCGCGCGCATCGGCAACGACGATTCGGTTCACTTCATCAGTGGCAGCGGCGAAGATCAGATCGGCATGGAGGAGATGGCGAACGTGGTAAGGTGTCGTCAGCCAGTCGAGGGCGGAGGAGACTTCCTCCGCAGGGCGCGGTTCGAGGCAGACAAGGCGGACACGCGCGCCGGCTTCGAGGAGACTTGCGGCCTTGCGGCGGCCGACGTGGCCGCCGCCAATCACAACGGCGAGCCGTCCATCCATTTTGAGAAAGAGCGGATACATACGCGAAACGACAAGCCGATCACTCGTCACTCTTGGAGGCGGGGTTGCTTCGGCGCGGGACCGGCTTCTTCGGCGGCTCCTCGCCGCCGCGCAACTTCTTCCGCGCTCGCGACAGGACGGGGCCAATCGTGTTCACCGGTATGTTCAACTCGATGCTGATCTCCTCGTAGGATCGTCCTTCGAGGTAGTACATGGCCACCACGCGGCGCTCTTTCGACGGCAGACGGGCGAGGAGTTTCTGCACTTCTTCGAGGCTTTCCAGGCCGACCTCGGCGCGCGGCGGCTGTTCGACGTCCTCCTCGGAAACGTCGCGCGTCTTGGCCGGCTGCACGTCGGCGGCGGCAGCGCGGCTGGCCAACTCGTGAACGCAGCTGCGACGGGCGATCACCACCAGGTACGTCGCCAGGCTGCACTGGCCCTTAAACTGGCGCAGCACGGCGTAGTCCTTGGCGACGATCTGGAGAAGCACCTCGGAGGCGACGTCCTCGGTGTCTTCCGGACGAAGCGTCACGCTGCGAAGATGGGCCGTGTGATGGATGGTGTGATAGATCAGACCGAGGAAGCGATCGACAAAATCGTTCCAGGCGCCTGGCTGCTTGGTCAGACAGCGCTGCAGGAGTTCCTTGTCCACCTTCGTCAGTGCCACAGTCGTATCTCCAGTGAGCGGGCTGGGAGGAGGCGGACGGACGCCTATCGTCATTTCCTCCATTTTACCCCCCCGGCAACCTCAATGGTAGTCCAGACAACGAAATTGTTGCCTGCCTGATGATCGCGTGAGGAATTATTTCTGCCGGTTGTGACAGGATCGGCCTTCTCAGGCACTGTTATCCTTTCAGTGGACCCTGTTGCAGACGACCGTGGAGGTGACAGATGCCGGCTGCTGATGCCCATCCTTCCCTGGACGAACTGGAAGCCTTCTGCCAGGGAACGCTGGCCGAACCGCTCTGTCGCGGGGTCGAGGCGCACCTGTGCGGATGTCCTGTGTGCCAGCAGCGAGCGGCCGAGATGCCCGGGGACACCTTCGTCACGCTGCTGCGTTCCGTCCGGGACAACGACAAGACAGTGACCAACACGCCGGGACAGGGGGCGACGGAGTCCGTGACCTCCGCCTGGGGGACGCCGGCAGAACAGCCCGACGCCGTCCCGCCAGCGGAGTTGGCCGACCATCCGCGTTACCGGCTGATCCGGCTGCTTGGCTCGGGCGGCATGGGTACAGTCTGGCTGGCCGAGCATAAGGTCATGGGACGTATGGTCGCCCTGAAGCTGATCCGCCCGGATTTTTTAACCAAACCGGGGGCCATCGAACGGTTCCGCCGCGAGGTCAAGGCGGCGGCACGGTTGCATCATCCCAACATCGTCGCCGCCCACGACGCCGATCAAGCCGGCCAGACGCACTTCCTGGTCATGGAGTATCTCGACGGAGAGAACCTGGCCGATCGCGTGGCCCGTGGTGGACCGCTGATGATCGCGGATGCCTGCCGGGCTGTGTACGACGCTGCCCTGGGGTTGCAGCACGCCCACAAGAACGGACTGATCCACCGCGACCTGAAACCGCACAACCTGATGCGCAGCGCGGACGGCACGGTCAAGGTCCTCGATTTCGGGCTGGCGGTGGTCGCCGAGACCGCTTCGAGCGGTTTGACGGGCAGTAACATGGTCGTCGGCACGCCGGACTACATTGCTCCGGAACAGGCCGAGGACTCACGCAGCGCCGATTTCCGCTCCGACATCTACAGTCTCGGTTGCACCCTCTACTGCCTGCTGACCGGCCGGGTCCCGTTCCCCGGCAACTCGACGCTGCGGAAACTGGACGATCATCGGCGACGCGACCCCGACCCGGTGCGAACGCTGCGACCCGAGGTCCCCATCGAGTTGGCCCAGGTTGTGGCGAGGATGATGGCCAAGGAGCCGGCTGCTCGCTACCAATCAGCTACTGAAGTCACTGCGGCGCTGGAGCCGTTCTGCGAAACCAGGGGAGCCGGGAGCACGAGCGACAAGAGGTTGTGGTCCTCCGGACGCACGCGCTCCCGGCTCGCCGTTGTCGCGGTCCTGGTCTTCGCGCTGCTGCTCGCG
>JBBSDR010001368.1:0-2721 GCA_038240465.1 Gemmatales bacterium | reverse complement strand
GTATCATAGTCCACATGGGGGAACCTCTCTTTCCTTGAGGACGGAACGCACCCTCAAGCATAGGAGGAACCCCCTTTTCTTTCACCCTTTGGCCCTTTCTTTTCATTGGACAATAGATCACTACAAACTGCGAAAGTCTAGGTTCTAATAATAGCAGGGAGGGTTAGCAGGGAGTTCTCAGGAGATTCGATGCTTTTCTTGCGCAGGCCAACGGCGAAAACGATCCAGGCGTTCCTGGTGGCGCAGGCCAGGCACGATCTCACCTACTCATCGATAGGCGCAACCGCCATGACGCCGCCTGCCGGTTACGTCGTGGACCACACCCGCGTCAAGCTCGGTGCGGGTGGAAAGGTCTTTGTCGCTGCAAAAAAAGGCCCTTGAGCGCTGGCAGCAGTTTCGGCTCGGCTGGTTGGAGGCCAGTCCGGATGAGACGCCGATCAGGGAAGGCCAGGTGGTGGCGATCCTGGCCCGCTCCCTTGGCCTGCGGTGGCTCAACGCCTGCCGCATCGTAGCTGTGCTGAACGAGCACGGGCCGGTGAATCGCTTTGGCTTCGCTTACGGTACCTTGCCGGATCATGTGGGAAGCGGCGAGGAGCGTTTCTTGATCGAGTGGGACCGCGAAGAAGGTGGCGTGTGGTATGACATCCTGGCCTTCTCCAGGCCCCGGCATGTCCTGGCACGGCACGGCTACCCGTGGGTGCGGCGAGTCCAGAAACGGTTCGGTCGGGAGTCAGCTGCCGCGATGTGACGGATAATGCATTCCGTGGCCGATATATGATGCTGACTCCGAGGAGTCTTCGCTCCGGTGTTGGTCCTTGACGTGGTCGCACCATCAACAGACGCCGGCCCGATGGACCCGCGGGGGGTCATCGGCCTGGCCTCTCGGCCGGATGACGAGAAGGCTGGGCCGTTCAAGCGGGAGACCGAGTGGATCAAGGTGGTCCGAGTGTTGTACATGGGCTGCACTTGGCCAAGATAGTCACAGCCGATGCTCAGAGTCGCCATCAGCCAAGCGCCTACTTCTCCCCGTGCAGGTGCGCCTCGACAAACCACAGCTTCTTGTCGATCGCGCGTGAGACTTCCGTGAAGAGATCGGCAGTGTCTGCGTCGCCGAGTTCGTTGGTCCGGTCGATGGCTGCTCGGACGGATTTGCCCACTGCCGCCATCGCGTTCGACAAGGCTTCGACGTGATCCCGTCCACTGGTGATGTTCGCCGGATATTCTTCTAGCTTGGTGCGTTTCGCGACAACACCGATCGCTCCTTCGGCGGTCCCACCCAAGGCCACGAGTCGTTCGGCCACCGTGTCCACGAAGTCTTCGACTTCCTCAGCCACGCTGTCGAACAATTCATGCAAGGCGATGAAGTTCGGCCCTTTGACGTTCCAATGCGCCTGTTTCGCCTGGAGTTTCAGGTCGATCAGGTCAGCGAGACGCTCGTTGAGAAGTTGGGCAAGGATACCACGTTTCTCAGCGGGGATGTCGTTCTTGGTCGGGTTCATCGAAGTTTCTCCTGTTCTCGTCGTCCGAATCGGAGGATTCGGGGTCGAAATTACGTGAATCATGACAGTAGCGATTCACGGTTTTGATGCAATGATCCACTCTGCGGTTCATCTTCTCGGTCAAGACGTCGGTGCGGCTGCGAGCAGCGCGTCCCGTAGTTTTCCCAGTGCGGACATCTGTACCTGGCGCACTCGTTCCTTCGACAACCCCAGATCCCGCCCCACCTGCTCCAGTGTATCAGTCTTCGAGCCGTCGTCATGAAGGTGGTAGCGGCGGAAGAGGACAGACTTCTCCCGCTGTGTCAGGAGCGTGTCTTCATCTCGGAGGCACTTGTCCAGCGTGGAGATACCCGGGTTGGATGGCTCCTCTTGCCTGGCGTAGCACGGTTCGCCGTAGGGCAACGACTCCAGAGGCAGCGCATGGGACAGACGGTCGGCGGCCTGGCGCTGCGACAACCGGGACAGGGCGCGCATGAGGCACGTGAAAGCATACGTGCTGAAGCGGATTTCCAGCCACGGATTGAATGCGGCCACTGCCTTGATGAGTACGATCTGGCACTCGGCTACCATGTCGTCGGCAATTTGAGACGCGGCCCCCCACTTCTGCACAGCTCGGAAGGTGAGTTTGCGGTTTCCCAAGACAATCCGGTCGCGGCAGTCGTAGTAACGACGGCACCAACGGGCTGCGTCCCTCTGGGTCGCTGCCGTGCAGGTTCGCCAGGCGGCGTAGTGCATGCGCTTGGAGCAGTTGCGCGTCACGTCATCTGGCATGAAGCCGAGCGACCCTTCGTCGTAATCTGCCGGGATGTCGCCGTACAATTGCTCAGCGCCTGGCTCCTCGAACGTGCTGTGGTAGATGAAGGGCGGCGTTGTTCTTGCCACAGTCATGGCCCTGGTTGGAATCTTGGTCGCGGTCCTCATGTCGCTTGTCCGCCTTTCAGGGGGCCAGAAACCTCAGGTGGTGGCGGACCACGTTGGCCGCCACGCAAATCGTCCAAAACGTCTTATTAAGATTGTAGCGGCCGACAGAAAGCTGTCAAGTAAACTTGAACGATTTGGTCGTTTTTCTGGCCAAGGCATAGCAACGGTGTCCCGAACAGGCTTCTTCTTCTCGGCTCTTCGGCACAAAAATGGCTGGCTACCCGGGTACGTCGGTCTATCAATTATGCGAACGATTCGTTTCTTTTTGGTAGGCGATGATGATCTACAACTTGTTTTACAG
>JBBSDR010001367.1:0-2723 GCA_038240465.1 Gemmatales bacterium | reverse complement strand
ATCGATGGCAATGGCGATGGTGTAGAGGATCGACAGGACGGTGCCGACCTCGACCACGATCCTGTCGCCACACTTGAGTTCGGTCGAGACCACTTCCTCGGTGTTGCCATCGTCGCGGAGGCGGAGGGCCGGCGTCTCCTGGCGCGTCTTGCGGAGCGCGTCGGCCTGGGCCTTGCCGCGGGCCTCGGCCAGCGCAGCCGCGAAGTTGGCGAACAGGACGGTCAGGAACAGCCAGACGTCGAGCTGGATCAGATATCCAAGTTTCGCCAGGCTCGACGTTGGATCGATGGCAATGGCGATGGTGTAGAGGATCGACAGGACGGTGCCGACCTCGACCACGAACATCACCGGGTTCTTCCACTGAATGTCCGGCCGAAGCATGACGAACGCTTGCCGCAGGGCAGCCTTCATCAGATCGGGCGCGAACAGGCCCTTGCGGCGGCTGACACGCCGCGCCATCTTTGCCTGATCGGGCGATAGCCCGCTCGGCGCGGGCGAAGGAGGAGTCATCGTGGACATGGTTCGTTCCAGGTAGCCGAAGTCGCCAGACTTCGGGTTGTTGGAGGGTTCCAGGCAGCCCGAAGTCTGGCGACTTCGGCTACACAATCAGCCGCCAAAGGGAATCGGACCAAAATGTTCGGCCACCGGACCGAGGACCAGCGCGGGCAGGAACAGCAGCGCGCCGACCAGGATCACCGTTCCCAGCAAGACGAAGGCGAACGTGAGGGTGTCGGTCCGCAGAGTGCCGGCCGTGAATGGCGTCCGCTTCTTTTGCGCCAGGCTCGCCGCCAGCGCCAGGGGCGCGATGATCGGGATGAACCGCGAAATCAGCATCACCAGCGCGGTGGCAATGTCCCACTGCGGCGCATAGGGCGCGGGCGGAGACAGGTTGGCCTCGGCGTTGTGGAACCCCTGAGTGTCGCTCAGTCCCTCGAAGCCGGATCCGTTGTTGGCCGACGACGAGCTGAACTCATACAGGATTTCCGAGTAGCCGTGCGGCCCGGGGTTGTTGGTCGCCTTCTGGCCCCAGTCCGTGACGGCGAACAGCCCGGTTGGAAACAGGATCATGATCGGGTGGATGAGCAGCGCCAGCATGGCCAGCTTCATCTCGCGCGCCTCGACCTTCTTGCCGAGATACTCCGGCGTCCGCCCGACCATCAGCCCGGCCAGGAAGACGCCGACGATCAGATACACCAGCAGGTTGATCAGGCCGACGCCCTTGCCGCCGAACACGCAATTGAGCATCATCCCGGTCATCGGCGTGATGCCGGCCAGGGGATTGAGGCTGTCGTGCATGCAGTTGACCGACCCACACGTCACCG
The DNA here is from genome assembly GCA_038240465.1 of Gemmatales bacterium. GTDB lineage: Bacteria > Planctomycetota > Planctomycetia > Gemmatales > Gemmataceae > JBBRIK01. The sequence goes on along the minus strand of JBBSDR010001367.1, from coordinate 1,401 downwards.
CCGTCGTCACCGCGGAGAAGGTCGCCCCGGCCGAGGGACCGAAGCGCAGTTCCTTGCCCTCCAGGTTGCCCATGTCCTGCACGACCGGCAACTCCGGCAGCGCGGCAATGTGTTTCGCCGGCGCGCCCTCGACCTCCACCGTGCGAGCGGCCTGGGCCGTCAGCGCCGGGTTGGGCTGGGCGGTGTCATGCCAGACGGCCCAGACGATCATGCCGGTGAACATCAGCAACATGACGCCATAAATGACCAGGGCGTGCCGTCTCTGGCCAAGCATCCGGCCAAACATGACGACCAGCGAAAACGGAATGAGCAGAATGCTGACGCATTCGAGGACGTTGCTCCAGGCGCTGGGGTTCTCGTAGGGGTGAGCGGAGTTGGCCCCGAAAAAGCCGCCGCCATTGGTCCCGAGATGTTTGATGGGCAGGATGGCGGCGACAGGACCGCGCGCGATCACCTGCGGTTTGTCCACCTCTTTGCCGCCGACCTTAGCAGTCCCCATGGCTCCGGCCTCGACCGTGACAGCCTCGGCGGAGGGTTCGAGCGTCATCGGCACCCCGGCCGCCATCAGGAGCACGCCGGTAACCAGGGCGAACGGCAAGAAGACGTAGACGACCACGCGCCACATGTCGAGGTAATAGTTGCCCATGTGCGCGTCGCCGCGCAGGCCGCGAATGACTGCCGCCAGGGCGCAGAAGCCAACGGCCGCCGACACGAACATGTTCCAAACGACAAACACCAGTTGGCTCAGGTATGACAAATGCTGTTCACCGTTGTAGTGCTGCAGGTTGGTGTTGGTCAGGAACGAGACCGCCGTGTTGAAGATCGTCGAGGCGCCGAGCATCTCCTTGCCGTTGGGAAACGCCGAGTCCTTCTGATTGAGTGGGAGTTCCGGTTGCAAGGCGAGGATCACATAGCCGAACAGGAACATCACCGTGTTGAACAGCAGCAAGGCGACGGCATACTGCTTCCAACTTTGCGGCCCGGTGTCTAGTTTCTCCTCGACCCAGCGGAGCGGAGCGGGCGCCTTGTACTTGCCGTCCATGATCCACGCCAGGAATCGGCTAACAGGAAAGGACAGCGCGATCGAGACGCCGACAATGAGAAGAGGTAAGAGCCACATGTCCCGGGGCCTTTCGCTAGAACTGCTCGGGGCGAAGCATCGCCACGAGGAGATAGACAAACAGCAGCACGGTCACAACGACGGTGAGCCAAATCATGATTCGCCCTCCTCAAACCTTGTCGCAGGCGGTCACAAAGGCGAACATGGCACCCATCGTGACCAGCCCGAGAAGAATCGTGATGGGGATCCACAGGTTGAGATTGTCCACGCGCTCTCTCCTTTGCACGCTGTCGGGTCGCGTTCTCAAATCCCTCTTGCCGCTTGCGGCTTAGCGGTCCTGT
>JBBSDR010001366.1:0-2727 GCA_038240465.1 Gemmatales bacterium | reverse complement strand
CACTCCGGTCGCTCACGCTCCCGGCTCGCCTGGGAGTTCCACTATCGGCTTTCTCCCAGGCAGAACAGTTTCGTCCGGGTGCGGATGTAGAGATGGCCATTGGCGATTGCGGGAGTGGAGACACAGTCCTCGCCCATGTCGTTCGTGGCCAGCAACTCCAACTCCGGTCCCGTTGCCAACACTACGATTTTGCCGTCCTGGCCGGTGACGTAAATCTTGCCATCTCCCGTCACAGGCTGCGACAGGACCGAGCTTTTCAGGTCGATGCGGTGCTTATCCAGAAGCAGTTCACCCTTTTTCGCTCCGAAACCGCTGACAAAACCGCCACTCTTGAAGAGCAGCACTCGGCCATCGTCGAGCAGCGGCGAAATGAGGTGGTCGGGAGCCTTGGTCTTCACTTTCCAAAGAACGTGGGTCTTCGTGACGTCTCCCGTCCCCCCGCCCTTGATCGCCTGGATCGACGTGTCGGATTGCAGTTCGGCATCCCACTTGCGCCAGTCCGCTTCGTTGCCGGCCCGGCGGCGCGCTTCCCGGTCGAGTATCCCACCCTTGTTGGTCGGATCGAGGAACGCGAGATCAATCTCCTCGCCTTCGAGTACGCCGTCCTTGTTCAGGTCGCCGCGCTCAAACTTCTTCCAGAACGCCTCGGGGATGCCGGCCCCCTTGTCCTTGCGGCTCGCCTTGATCGACTCGCGGGTAATCTTGCCGGTGCCCTTGGGGTCGGCGACCGCCCGCCACTGATAGGAAATGCCATAGCTCATCACGGACACATACACGACGCCGTTGAGGCTGACCGGCGTTGTCTTGATGTTCCGGCAATTCAGTTCCGCCGCCCACCTGCGTTTGCCGGTCTCCAGATCGTAGCCGAGGACCTTGCCGGTACCGGCTACCACCAGTTCCGGCCCGCTTGCCGTCTCGCAAATGACCGGATGCGAATAGCTCACCGCCATGTCGCTGCGGCTGTCCTTCCAGAGCAGCTTGCCCGTCTTCTTATCGACCGCGTAGAGGGCCGGGAAAACATCGTCGTCCTGGCAGAAAAACAGCTTGTCCTTGTACAGAACGGGCGACATCCCCGGGCCCCAGTCGAAGATGAAGAAAGGCTCGGGCAGCGGCAGTTCCCATTCCTTCTTCCCCGTCTTCGCGTCGAAGGCCATCAGCCCGGTGCGGAGGAAATAGACGTAGACGCGCTCCTCGTCGGCCGTCGGCGACGACGAGGCATAACTGTTGACCTCATTGATGGCCGGGAGTGGCTTGGTACCCGCCGAGACGGGTTGCTGCCACAGCTTCTTGCCCGTCTCGGCATCAAACGCGGAGACGATCAGCTTTGGCTCTTTGCCCTTGAGATCGCTCATCGCCGTGGTGAACACCCGGCCCGCGACCACGACGGGCGAGCCGACGCCGTCTCCCAGCTCTGCCGACCAGCGGACGTTTTTCGTGGGAGAAAACTTGACCGGCAGCGGCTTCTTCGACGGCGAAATGCCAGTGCAGTTCGGACCACGGAACTGCGGCCAATCCTCCGCGACCAGTCGGCCGCTTACCGCGAAGAACAGAGCCGCGACCCATCCGATGCAAACAGATTTCATGACAAGACTCCAACTTGAGAGGACAAGAGAAGAGGTTGACCACGAATCACACGAATCTGACGAATAATACAAGAAATCAGCAAGGGGAAGAAAGGAACACGGCGAACTGTTGCCATCACCTTACCTATATTTCTTCTCTTCATTCGTTAGATTCGTGTGATTCGTGGTCAACTTCTTCATTTCGCGGCTGGAACCCAGTCGGGAAGCCGCTGAGCCAGTAGCTGGACGAAAGCCCGGTACTCATCATCGCTCATCCCAACGTAAGGAGGCAGCAGTCTGAGCGGGAACTCCGGATCGTGCATCTTCTCGAATAACTTGTCGTACGCCCCATCAATGCGATTGTCCGGAAGCGTCTCGAACAGCGTCCGCATGACGATGTTGCATTCCCGCTGCAGGGCTGCCAGCGCGGCCAAGTCGCGACGTTTCCCGGCGTCCAGGAGCGCCTGCATTTTCGGCCAGTTCATGATGAGAGACGCCAGCAATCCGCATTCTCCGAAGAGTGAACCGTAGACGTAGCCCGTCTCCGACAGGAAGTGCTGTAATTGCGGCGCATCTTCCAGAAGACTCTGAATGTGTGCCAGGGAATCGCCGCAGTTCTTCGTCGCGACCAGGTTCGGTTGTTCTTCCGCAAGCCGCCCGTACTCCTTCCCGGTCACCAGGCGCTTCGTCCGCGGCAGGTTGTAATGGATGAACTGGCAGTCGCGAAAGCGCCCGCAGACCTGGCGGAAGAACTCGAACAGTTCGGCCTCGCTCAGCCCGCCCCAACTCGGGAGCGAAATCTGGAAGTGGCGCACACCCCGGTTGCGGCAACGGTCGATGCGTTCCAGGATCGTCCCGAGAGAGAGGCCGATCACGCCAACCATCGGTTCGGTGTTGTCCTGGCGCATTTCGTCGGCAAATACCGCCACGATCTGGTCGAACTGCTGGTCCGTGACCGCATAGCCTTCCCCGGCCGTGCCGAATACATACAGGTGCTTCGTTCCCGCCGCCAGCATCGAGCGGACGCCGCGGCGAAAGATCGGCTCGGCGAAGCGGCCCTGGTCATCCCACGGCACGCAGCAAGTGGCCAGGATACAGGCGGGATACCGTTTCATCGTCGCGTTCTCACCTTCTCCGAATCACAACCAGTGCGCAGCCGATCCAT
>JBBSDR010001365.1:0-2730 GCA_038240465.1 Gemmatales bacterium | reverse complement strand
GCTCGGCCGCTCGTCGATCGAGACGCTGTTGCCAACGGTCCTGTGGTTCTTCATCAAGGCTGGGCTGGTCGTCGTCGGCGCTCTCGTGTTCTGGAAACGCCCGCAGGAGAAGCAGGCCCGGCTGTTCTTCCTGCTGAGCGTCGTCTCCTGCGGCGCGTACCTGGGCGGCTATCACTGGCAGGCCATCGTCACCCAGCCCACTCTGCTGATCGTCTTCATCGCCACCAGTGTCCTGCTGCCGCCGGTCAGTCTGCACTTCTATCTGGTGTTCCCCAGGGCGAAGCCGTTCTACGTCCGGCGTCCCTGGTTGACGCTGACCGCCCTGTATGGCCCGCCGCTGTTTGTCCTCGCCGCGCTGCTCGCTCACTATGTCGGGCTGCGCTGGGTACTGTCGAGCGGGGTCGAGGACGCCAGCAGTCAGGTGCTGGTCCGCCGGCTGCTCGACGGCATGCTGGCGTGGATCTTTCGCTATTTCTGGATCGCCCTGATCTGGTATCTGCTCAGCATCGTCTGCCTGTTCGACAGTTATCGCAAAGCCAGCGACGCGACAGAACGCAACCAGGTGAAGTGGATCCTCGGCGGCTCCCTGCTGGCCCTGGCGCCGCTGGGCTGGTCCCTCTGGCTGGCGACTCAGGATCAGGATCGGTTCAGCGGCGGAGATGCGACCTGGCCGATGTTCTGCGCCTCGCTTTTCGTCACCATCGCCTTCACGATCAGCATCACGCGCTATCGGCTCATGGAACTGGACAAGCTGGTCAGTTCGGGAGCGGCTTACCTGTCGCTCACCGCCGTCGCCGGCCTGGTGTACTATGGCCTTGTCATTGTGGGTGTCCTCCTTCTCGGCAGCAGACTGATCGCGGTGCCGACGCTGGCCCAGGCGCTGGGGGTCGGCGGAACGGTGCTGCTGCTGGTGGTGCTGCTCGACCTGGCGCGAGGCCGGCTCAAGAAGGCCCTCGATCGTCATTTCCGCCGCGAGAAGATACAGCTCGATCGCACCTTGCAGCGCATGAGCCAGGCCATCGAGCAACTGGTCGATCCGCCGACCCTGGCGCGCCGGCTGCTCGGCACGACGACGGAACTGCTGGGCATCGAGCGCGGCGCGGTCTATCTGCGCGACGGCGATCCGGCCCTGTATCGGCTGGCCGATGCGGTCGGCCAGCCCCCTCCCCTGACGGAACTGTCGCCGGGCTGTCCGCTGATCGAGACGCTTCAGCACGAGGGCCGCATCGGACTTCCACCGCAGACTCCGGGACAGAATGGCAACGAACCGTCGCCCGCGCTGCGGCAACTGTACTTCCTCGGCGGCGAGGTCGCCTTCGCGCTGGCCCATGAAGGACAGATGCTGGCCTTGCTGGTCCTTGGTCGCCGCGGTGGCGATGTCTACAGCAGCGAGGACCTCAATCTGCTGTCGGCCTTCGCCCAGGTAACGGCGCTGGCCCTGGTCAGCAGCGAGGGCGGCCGGACCATCGACGCGCTCAACCGCGAGTTGAAGGCCAAGGTCGAGAAGATTGCCGAGCAGCAGCGGCGCATTCTCGCCCTGCAAAGCCAACTGGTGCGAAAGAGAGAGGAAGCCAAACCCGCAGACGAACCGGGTCCGGAAACACCTCCATCCAGCGGGACACCACCCGTCGAGGCGCCCGTTCCTGCCGTGGCGGGCGCACTTCTGCCTGCGAACCCCGCGCATCCTTTCGGCATCATCGGCACGAGTCCGGCGGTGGAGCGGTTAATACACCTGGTTCGCAAGGTAGCCGGCAGTTCGTCGGCCGTGCTGCTGCGCGGCGAGAGCGGCACCGGCAAGGAGTTGCTGGCTCGCGCGGTCCACGAGTGCAGCCCGCGCGCCTCGGGTGCGTTTATCAAGGTCCACTGCGCGGCCCTGGCTCCCGGCCTGCTGGAGAGCGAGTTGTTCGGCCATGTCAAGGGGGCCTACACCGGAGCAGTGCGCGATCGCCCGGGCCGGTTTGAGTTGGCCCACGGCGGGACGTTGTTCCTCGACGAAATTGGCGACGTCTCCTGGGAAGTGCAGACGAAACTGCTGCGAGTGTTGCAGGAGATGACTTTCGAGCGTGTCGGTTCGAGTGAGCCGATGCAGGTTGACGTGCGCATCATCGCGGCCACGCATCAGAACCTGGAGCAGTTGATCCGTCAGGGCCGTTTCCGCGAGGACCTGTTCTATCGTCTGAACGTGCTGCCGATTGTGGTTCCGCCATTGCGCGAGCGCCGCGAGGACCTGACCGAGTTGGTGCAGCACTTCCTGAGCTATTACGGTCCGCGCTGCGGGAAAGCGGCCTTGCAGATCGACGATGACGCTCTCGTGCTGCTGAAAAGCGCTCACTGGCCGGGCAACATTCGCCAACTCGAGAACGTCATCGAACGAGCGGTAATCATCGCCGATGGGCCAGCGCTGACCGAGGACGACCTGCCGCCCGATCTGTTCGCGGCGTCATCGCCCCTTGAGGAACCGGTGGTCGAGGGACCGCTGGGCGTGGCGAATGAGCGCAGTGATCGCGACCGCCGCGAGCGGGACCAACTCGTGCGCGCGCTGGCCACGACGAACGGCAACAAGGCCGAGGCCGCTCGCGCCCTGGGGCTGAAGCGCAGCACCCTCGTCAGCCGGCTGAAGAAGTATGGGCTGAGTTGAGCCCCCTGCGGGGTTTCGGGTGGCCCCGTTGCCCCCCCCCCCGAATCCGCAAGCCGCCACAACATTAGCGCCCCCGGTTTCATATTCAGGGT
>JBBSDR010001364.1:0-2731 GCA_038240465.1 Gemmatales bacterium | reverse complement strand
ATGGAAGAGTTTGGGACTCCCAGAGTCACCACATTCAGGGCCTGCGCGGGCTTCTCGCCGAACTTCCACGATTCGCCCGCGAAATCCCTCGGCTTCGGGCCGGTCAACCCCTTGGCGATCGGCCCATCGCCGTGGCCCGTCTCGCCGTGGCACGAGACGCACCGCGACAGATAGGCCTCGCGGCCTTTCGTCAAGAACAGGTCGTCCGCCACGTCCTTCGGTGGAGGCGAACCCTTGGGCGTTATCGCCAGGTAGACGACACCGCCGACCAGCAACAGGCCGACCATCCCACCATAAATCCATCGCGACAAGCGGACCGTCGCCTGGGGGAGGGGATCATTCATGAGGGGCCTGAAGCTCCGCTCGATCGACGGCCTAAACCTGGCCGACCCAGTCCGCTCCGGCCTTGTCCTTCCACCGTTTGCGAATCGCCTCGCTCCGATTGGCCGGGAGCGGCCCGGCGGCGAGCAAAGAGGCGTTTTCTTGCCATCGGTTCGGATTCGACGTCCCCACGATGGCCGTATCGACCCCCGGCCGACTCAGGGTAAACCGCAACGCCACGGCCGCCGCGCCCTGGGGATCGTCCCGAATGAAGTCGTACTCCAGGGTCTTGAGCCGTTCCCAATAGGTCTGATGATAGGCGTTCGCCGGCTTCTCCGGATATCGCCACGCGGCGTTGGCGATCGGCCTCTTGGCAATCACGCCCATGTCTCGCTCTTGGGCCAATGGCAGGGTCAATTCGATCGACTCTTGATCGGCGATGCTCACCGAGGTTTGCAAGGTGTCGAACGCTCCGCACTCGATCGCGTACCTGGCCGCCTGGCCATCGCCGCTGTAGCCGATATAGCGCGTATACCCCTTGTCGCGGGCCGTCCGAAGCGCGGCGATCGCGTCGCCTTTGCGCAATTCGGCCTCCGAGCAACTGTGCAGCTGGACCAGGTCCACCCGGTCGGTCTTCAGTCTCTTCAAACTGCGCTCGATGCTTTGAATCAGGGACGGAATGCTCCAATCCTCGATTCCGCCCGGCCCTTCAGGGTGGCCGCACTTGGTGAAGAGGTAGAAATCGTCCCGACGGCCGGAGACCGCCTTGCCGATCATCTCCTCGCTCTCGAGGTAGCATTCCGCCGTGTCGATCACATTCAGCCCGGCGTCGATCGCTGCGTGGAGCAAGCGATCGACAACCTCGGCCGACGCTTTATCAAAGCCGATCTCCGCCCCCCCGAATCCCAGGACGCTGACGTCCATGTCGGTCCTGCCAAGTCGTCGATGCTCCATCGGAGAAGACCTCATGACGGATCCAGCCTGGAGTCTGAAGAAGGGAGCCGAAGGGAATCGAACCCTCAGCCCTCAGCACGGCGAACCCGGCCGAAGCGGCCGGGAAAATCGCCGGGGAATCCCCTGTCCCCAACGGGATTTTACGGTTTCTCAGCCCTTTTGCAAGGCTCCTGGCCCGAATGCGCAAGGCCGGTTCTTTTTCCCGAACGGCGAGCAATGCAGGCCGAGACGGTGAGTGGTCCAGCCCGCCCCGACAGTGGCGCGACACGCATCGTCGCCGAATCTCCGAGGGCGAGACTGTCAACATTAGCGAGACGAACGATGCCAGGGTTGACAGTTGAGTGTAAAAATTCTCTTACATGTTTCGAAAAGAACAGGGCCTGGTTCCGGCCAGCGTTTCCTTGCCGGTTCGATCCCTGAGTCGTTGCAAAGAACTCTCTATTCTGACGTTCGGTCGAGAACACTCGCACGCAGACGATCTCGCTGGTAGAGATGCTGGAGAGCCGCCAACTCCTCTCGGGCATCGTGACGACCGACCAGTTCGACTACGCGCCCGGCAGCACGGCGATTTTCACCGCCTCGAACGACGCCGGTCCGCTGACCAACTTCTCCGTTGGCGAGACCGTGCATTTCCACATCGACCGGACCGACGGCATCCCGGTGAACTCCCCGCCCGCGCTCCAGGACTGGAACGTCACCGACGGCGTCGGCAGCTTCTCCCCCTATCAGGATCCCACCGGCCTCTGGATCTACCCCGACACCGACGCCACCGCCGACGGAAGCATCGGCACGTCCTGGTACGTCGACCCCCAGTTCGCGGGGGCATCGCTCGAGCTGACGGCGACGGGACAGACCTCGGGCGTCGTGTCGACGAACTTGTTCACGGACTCCTCCCACATACGAACTCTTTCCGTCGGGAGTCAGAGCCCGACAAACGTCCCGGTAGGCGGCACGGCCACGTTTGCTATCACAACAACATGGAACGGTAATTCTAGCGATACCTACACCGCGGCACCCTCGGTAAGCGGCCTTCCGCTTGGCTCGACATTCTCATTCTCTCCCGCTTCCTTGAGTTTCAACGGCACAACTTCCACACGGCCAGCGCATATCAAACATAGTGTAGAGACAGCACTTGTGTCAGGTAGTCGGTGTTGACCATGCAGGACGTCAACTTTCCGCGGAGGCTGTCCTTGTCGGGATGACGCTTCAGCAGGGTCACGGCGAAGCGACGCAGCCAGCTCAGATTGTTGCCCAACGTCCGCTCTCGGGTGCGGCTGTCGTCCTCGCGGAAGTTCACGTCCAGGACCCAGTGCATCGACTCGATACCCCAGTGGCCGCGGACCGCTTCGCCAAACCGCTTGCCGCTGAAGTAGCGACTGCTGAGGTAATACCGCACCTCGTCCGACTCCGTCCCGTCGGCATGCCTTGTGATCCGCACCGTGTAGCCGATCGCCTT
>JBBSDR010001363.1:0-2735 GCA_038240465.1 Gemmatales bacterium | reverse complement strand
GAGGCCGTTGAGGTATGCCGCCAGGGTGGCGACGAGCGTCTTGCCCTCGCCGGTGACCATCTCGGCGATGTTGCCGCGATGCAGCACGATGCCGCCGAGCATCTGCACGTCGTAGTGCCGCATGTTCTTGCTGCGCAGGGCAGCCTCACGGCAGGCGGCGAACGCTTCCGGCAGCAGCGAATCGAGGGTCGCCCCCTTTTTGAGCCGTTCGCGGAACGTCGGTGTCAGTCCGGCGAGGTCCGCGTCGGACAGGGCGTGCATTTTCGGTTCGAGTTCGTTGATCTGGGCAACGAGCGAGCCGGGCGCGAGGATCGGCTTCTCGCCGGGTTTGCGCGCCGACGTGTAGCCGAGCTTGCGAATGTAGCGCTCGTTGCTGTCGCCGAACAGGCGCATCAGGATCCGCCCGACCCCCTCGGACAGACCGGACACCCGCTCGCCAAGTTTTTCCCAGAAGCTCATCTCCAGGGATTTATCCGTCGCCATGATCGTCTCACCTCTCGGCAAGGGCAGCCTGTCCTTCGCCATCGTCACACTCTCCACCAGACTATCAGTCTAAGGATGCACCGCTTGAGGGGTCAAGATGGACTGGAGAGGATCGTCCCCCGAACATGCCCTCAATCGACGTCCGGTCCAGCCTCTTTGACCCGGACAGTCAGGCCGCAATATCTCGCCGAAGAGGGAAGGGGGAATGGACAGGAGGCGTCTTCCGGCCAACAATGAGAGTAAGGGAACGGTTTCAAGACCGCCAAGCCACAAGCGGCAAGAAGGGCTTTGACTCATGGCAGCGACCGACATCACCTGTCCGTTTTGCAATTCGACCGTGCGGCTTCTGACGGAAGCGCCGCCTGGACCGACGGTGACCTGTCCGCGCTGCGAGCAGAGCTTCAAGCTTCAAGGGCCGGCGACCAGGCAGAATGGGGGACCCGTCTCGTCTCCCTCCTTGCCTCCCCCTCCTGCTCCGCGCCGTTTCTCGAATCGGAGCCTGGCGCTGATCGTGGTTGGCGTCATGGCATTGATGGCGGCGGCGGCAACGACGCTTGCCCTGGCCACCAAGGATGAACGCCGCGCCAACGATACCGGCCTGAAGCGCCAGCGTTCGCTGAAGCGTCCGCGCCAGAGAGACTTGCCGGACCACGTTCGCATCGATCCGGTGCCGCCGCTGGAGATGAGTGCCTTGAAACTGCTGCCGGCGGATGTCGACGTCCTGGCCGGGGTCCATGTGGCGTCGGTGTTGCAGGTCGAGGAAGGCGAACGGCTGCTGGAGCGCGAAGTGCCGGGGCTGGGCGGCAGCGTCCAGACGAAACTGCTCAATCGGCTGGGAGAGATCACGGGACTGGAGCCGGAGCAGCTCGACCATGTCGTCCTGGGAGCGCGGGTGCGCGACGTGACCCTGACCGTGGCGGTGCGAACGCGCATCGGCTACGACCCGGCCCGCATTATCAAGCGCCTTCGCGCTGACGTGCTGAGGAAGACCGGCGACCAGACGATTTACAAGTTCCGGCAAGAGTTGCTGTCGCGCGAGGGCAATGGACTCCTGCGCTTCGAGAAGGATGGCCGATCGCTGGTGCTGGCCTGGGGCGTCGATGCGGAGGAGTTCGCGAAGCCGCGCGCGGATGATGGTCTGCCTCGTCCCGAGTTGGTGTCACTGCTCAAGGAGCGAGTGAAGCCGATTGGGCCGGTGTGGCTGGCGGGACACGTCGAGGCGAAGTATTCGCAGACGCTGTCGGGCCTGCTGGCGCTCTCGAAAGTGCCGGAGGCCGAGCGCGCGGTGCTCGGCGATCTGCGTTCCTTCGCAGTCTGGCTGACGCTGGAGGAGCCGATCACGGTCCGCGGCGTGGCTCGCAGTACGGCTGAGAACACCGCCGAGACGGCGCTGAAATATCTGATGCAGCGTCTGGGAGAGGGCAAGGGCGTGAAGCTGTTCCGCGAGAAGGAATGGGTGCTGATGCAGTATCGTCCCGAGGAATAACCGACGCTTGCGGCTTGACAAGTTCCTTGACGGGACGGTTGGGCTATGCGGGGGTCGCGATTGGGAGCGGGTAAATGTACGCTCCTTCGATACTCGCATCACCGAGGTGCTCGCCCGTGTAATGGATGGGACGCTTCCCGGGATAACGCCGGAGCATTTCCAGGACGGCCTTGGTGATCGGTTCCGTCGCCCCAATGAGTTTGACATCGAGTGGCTCGATCCAGAACGGCTGTGGGATCTCGCGCACGATCGCCTGGATCTGTTCGTAAGGCTTGGCTCCTCTCTGTTTCTCTACGATGGGAGTCGCAATGTAGAGAAACCACTGGGGATCGTCGGTTGTTTTCAGCCAGCAAGCCGCCTTCACGGGGAACCCCCTTTGTTCGAGTTCCGCCAGGAGCGTCCGGCCATCTTCGATCTGACTTTCTACCAGCGTGATATTATCCATGGCAGGACTCCGTGTCTGGCATCTCTGATGCTCTTGTATAACTTTAGGGCCTCGGTTTTGTTCTTCCTGGCATATCGACTCGTCTCATTCCAGTCCCTGACGAACCCCCATTTTGCCGCCAATTCGGGATCTGCTGCGAGGTCCGTGTCAAGAGCGGTTTTGAGGCCGGCGAGAACGACGAGTTGCGACAGATTGTGCGTCCAGCACTGCTCGGAGAATCTCTTCTCGGGAAACTGATCCGTCGCCAGCAGATGTTTGATGATGCAGGACTTCAAGCCGCACTCCACGGCGTATTCCCCCGGCAAGAAAGTGAATCACTCT
>JBBSDR010001362.1:0-2735 GCA_038240465.1 Gemmatales bacterium | reverse complement strand
TTGATCGTTCTCTGCTTGGAGTGCGCAGCAGCGTTGTTCCCAATCCGCACAACGACTACAGGTGCTATGCCTCATGTTTACCATGGCCATCTTTGTAGTCCGGCTACGTTTTTTGGCCAGATCGCCGGTGAACGGTTACCTCTGCGGCGGCCCGCGCCTCAGGAACGGCCGTCATTAGGACGAGGCGGCGCATTGAGCCGTCAAGATTTAGGTTCGGCCTGATCCCACCCGCGTTCCCGACCCCGAGAGATGAACTGATCGTGTCATTTGAGTAGAATTGCCCGACTCGAAAACCTGATGATGGCGTGTCCACCACTTCCCCCTCGACCCAGTCCGTCTGTGTCCCACCACCTCGGGCTGCTCCGACGGAGGAAAAAAGCCGTTATCGCCTCCGCGTTCCAAGCTAGTCGTCCTCAGCATCGCCGTCAACCGAACCGTCGTTCACAAAGCACCAAGCCATAACCCAGTAGCCGTTGTTGTCGTTGTAATCGATGATCGTGCCATCGTCCATCGCGACTTCATATTCGCCAGATGTGTGAGCGTACCGTGCGCGCGCCTGTTCCAAAACTCCTTTTCCACCGCTCGACTCCCGGAACTGAGCCATGAGCTCCAGTTGCTCAAGCGCCTCGCGAAGTACCTCCGGTGACTTGCCCTCGTCCAGTACCTTGCGGGCTGCTTCATAGAGCGACTGGAGTGTGAGGTGCGAAAAGATGTGCTGCATCATTGAATCCTCGAACGGACCCTGGGTTGTTGTCTACCACATTGATAGTCTACTATCGACGTTAGATTGAAACATGCATTCGTCGATGGACGTTCTCGAACATGAACGCCAAGGGCCGGATCTCTCTCACGGCGCGCACCGCCTGCGTGAACATGTTCCGGCTGTCGTCCTTGCCACGATGTTTTCCGCCGATGCTGAATGGCTGGCATGGCGGTCCCCCACTCACGAAGGACACGTCGCCGCGATGCTGGCGGAAGTCGTATGCTCGAACGTCTCCCTGGACGATCTTCCAGTCGCGAACATGCTTGACGCCGTTTTCGTGATTGCGGCGAAGGGTCCGGCAAGCATTGTCGTCCCATTCGATGACGACCTTGTGGCTCAGGCCGGCTTCGGCGGTGCCGAGGGCAAGACCACCTGCCCCAGCGAACAACTCCACGCTTTTCACGGCGGAATCCTTTCCATCCGAACTGACTCCAGGCAGGTTCGCTATGTCAAAAACGAACTCCGTAAGCAATGGCAACCCGCCGACCGGAACCAGGATTATCCGGTCGCCATCGAATCGCGCTTCGGCAAGTCTCCACATGGCGGCGCCCAGTGTAACGGTGAACCCATGTGTATAAATGTCTATTCCAACATGCTCGGAGGGGAAAGACCAGCAAAAAGTCGCGAGGATACATCGAGCGCGAGATCGTAGGATAGTCGCATGCTCATCCCTCCACTCCCTCGTTTCACAACAGGTGCGTCCATGCTTGCACGGGCCTCTTCACATTGCTGGTTGGCAGCCTTCCTCGCTGTCACTCTGCTGTCGCACGCCAGGGCGGACGACAAGAAGGAACGCGACATCTTCGACTATTACGCCCAGAAGGCGGCCAGGGACGTCAAGAAGATCGTCTTCGTCGCCGACACCGCGCCGCACGGCGGTCGCGGCAATCACGAGTTCCTCGCCGGGGCCATCTATTTCGCCCGGACCATCAACGCCAACTATCCCAACGCTTACGCTGTCGTCTACACCAAGGACAAGTGGCCGAAGGACCTCAAGCACGCCGACGCGGTCATCGTTCTGCTCAATCACGGAGCTTCGGCGGTCAATCCTGCCGTCAAGGAGGCGACCGAACGCGGGGCCGGCTTCATGGCCATTCACTTCGGCGTCGAGGTCAACAAGGGCGATCAGGGACAGCACTATCTCAAATGGCTCGGCGGCTATTTCGAGACGTTCTGGTCCGTCAATCCGTGGTGGACGCCCGAGTTCAAGGATCTCCCCAAGCACGAGACCACACGCGGCGTCAAGCCGTTCGCCGTCAATGACGAGTGGTACTATCACATGCGTTTCGTCGAGGACATGAAGGGCGTGACGCCGATCCTGCATGCGCTGCCGCCGCTGAAGACGATCCAGGGCGGCGGCAAGTCGTCGAGCGATCGCGGCGGCAACCCGGCCGTGTGGGATGCGGTGTCGGCGGGCAAGAGCCAGGTGATGGCCTGGGCCTACGATCGTCCCGGGGGCGCCCGCGGCTTCGGCTTCACCGGCCTGCACAAGCACTCCAACCTGGGCGACGACAATTTCCGCACGGTGCTGCTGAACGCCGTCGCCTGGGTGTCGAAGCTGGAAGTGCCGGCCAACGGTGTGCCATCGAAGAAGCTCAGTCGTGACGATCTCGAACAGCTGATCGACGATGGCAAGACGGCGATCAAGAAGCGGGGAATCTAGGAGTTTGTCCGAGTATCTCCATCGCAAGGTGTCCGACCGAGACAGGAATCGTTCGCCGACCTGATCGAACGTCTTCTGACCGATCGAGGGCGCCTCCGCCGACGCTCGGCGCAAGGTTCATTAGCGGGTGAACTTACCGCAACGAATTGATCGCACACGGCCGGGATAGTCGGCGGGACAGGATTTCTCGAGCAATACGAGGGCCACAGGGCATTTCGGCACTCTTCAATCCTGCCAATCCGCGGAGATATTCCTCCGTGAAGGGGGCGTCCCAATCCTCACGGGCCGCCGCGAGAGCGGCGAGGGTGA
>JBBSDR010001361.1:0-2737 GCA_038240465.1 Gemmatales bacterium | reverse complement strand
GCTGAGGATGCCTGGAACTCGCGTGACCCGAAGCGAGTGGCCTTGGCGTACAGCGAAGATTCCGTCTGGCGTAATCGAGGCGAGTTCATCACGGGTCGCGACGCGATCCGCTGGTTTCTGACTGGCAAATGGGAGCGAGAACTCGGGTACCGATTGGTGAAAGACCTTTGGGCCTTCACGGACGATCGCATCGCCGTGCGTTTTCAGTATGAGTGGCACGATGCCGACAGCCAGTGGCACCGCAGCTATGGCAACGAGCTGTGGGAGTTTAATGGAAGCGGCTTAATGTGCCGTCGTGAAGCCAGCATCAACAATGTGACCATCCCTGAATCCGAACGTAGATTCTTCTGGCCGGCTCCCGGAGCCCGACCAACTGACCATTCCGGCATTCCGAACGTCCAATAACCTTCGCCTCTAACGCTTTCCCTTTTTTGGAGAACTGAACATGACTTGCTCGACGAAATGGACCTTGGTTTCCGTTCTAACTATGATCGCCACTCTGGTGATCGCACCGCCACGAACAGCCGTGGCGCAACAACACGTGGAAGTGCATCACAAAACTGTCAAAGTCGGCGACTTGGACATCTTCTACCGCGAGGCGGGCCCGAAAGACGCCCCGGCCATCTTGCTGTTGCACGGCTTTCCTACCAGTTCGCAAATGTTTCGCAACTTGATTCCCTCGCTCGGCGACAAGTATCGCGTGATCGCCCCGGATTATCCCGGTTACGGTCACAGCTCGATGCCCACACACGACAAGTTTACGTACACTTTCGACAACCTGGCCAAGGTCATCGACGAGTTTACCGAAAAGGTTGAACTAAAAAAGTATGCTCTGTACGTGCAGGACTATGGCGCGCCAGTAGGCTATCGGCTGGCGTCGGCACATCCGGATCGAATCACTGCCATCGTGGTGCAAAACGGCAACGCCTACGACGAGGGGCTCGACAACGAATTCTGGAAGCCGATCAAAGCCTATTGGAAGGAACCACAGAGCAAGGAGAAGCGCGACGCCATTCGCAACTTGCTCACCTATGAAGCCACCAAGTGGCAATACACGACCGGGGTCAATAACCCCGAACTCGTCAGCCCGGACGGAGCCACTCACGATCAGTTCCTGCTCGACCGCAAGGGCAACGACGAGATTCAACTGGACTTGTTTCTCAGCTACGGCAGCAACCCTCCGCTCTATCCGAAGTGGCAGGAATACTTCCGCAAGCACCAGCCGCCAATGCTGATCGCCTGGGGCAAGAACGACAAAATCTTTCCGTCCGAAGGTGCGGAACCCTACAAACGCGACCTGAAGACGCTGGAGTTCCATCTGCTCGACGCTGGCCACTTCGCCTTGGAGTCGAATGGCGATGAGATCGCGCAACTGATGCGGGAGTTCCTCGGCAAGCATGTCGCGAAGAAATAACCCTCTCGTCCGATGCCCTTCTCTAACTGATAGTCCCGCAAGGAGGAAGCCATGTCCGCACCAACGAAATCGACAAATCGAGAGTACGCGAGCGACATCGCCTTCACCCCGGCGGTTAAGGTGATTCAGAATCGAAAGGGCTCACGGTCCAGCTATTCCCGGATGGAACGGAGCGAGGGTTGGCAGACCAGCGTTACCCCGGACCTGGCTGATTATCTCGCCGACCTCGACATGTTCTATCTGGGCACCGCGAACGCCGAAGGCCAACCCTACATCCAGTACCGTGGCGGTTCGCCTGGGTTCCTGAAGGTAGTCGACGACCACACGCTCGGCTTTGCCGACTTCGGCGGTAACCGCCAGTACGTCACGCTCGGCAACCTGTCCGAGAACCCGAAGGCGTTTCTCTTCCTGATGGACTACGCGAATCAGCGGCGGGTGAAGCTATGGGGCACTGCCCGCGTGGTCGAAGGGGATAAGGCGCTGGAGGAGAAGCTCCGCGATCCGGCATACCCGGGCAAGGTCGAGCGGGCGATACTGTTCACGGTCGAGGCGTGGGACGTGAATTGCCAGCAGCACATCCACCAGCGGTTTTCGCAGAGGCAAATTGCCCCGGTGATCGAGCAACTTCAGACACGCATTGCCGAACTGGAGTCTGAAGTCAAACGCCTGAGATCGAATTCATCCCCCAACAACGACCTTTAACGAGGAGTATCATCATGCAATTCCACAAGAACGACACCGCGCTGGTTATTATCGACCCGCAGAACGACGTGCTGAGCGAAAAGGGCGTCTCCTGGGGTCTGGTTGGTGACAGCGTCAAGGAAAATAACACCGTCGAGAATCTCGCCAGACTCTTCGAGGCGGCCAAGGAACGAGACTTCGGTGTGTTCATCTCGCCCCACTAACTCTACCCACACGACCAGGCGTGGCAGTTCGGCGGGGCCGTCGAGAAAACGATGCTGGAAAGCAAGGAGTTCTTTCGCCCCGATCCGCTTGGCCGCGATGGTTTCCTCGGCTCCGGGGCGGACTGGTTAGACCGGTACAAGCCCTTCATCGAGGACGGCAAAACGGTCGTGGTCAGCCCTCACAAGGTGTGGGGTCCACAAACCAACGACCTCGTGCTGCAACTCCGCAAGCGCGGTGTCAACAAGGTCATCCTCGCGGGGATGCTTGCGAACCTGTGCGTCGAAAGCCATCTACGGGAACTTGTTGAACAGGGCTTTGAAGTGGCCGTGGTGAAGGACGCGACGGCCGCTCCCCGGCACCCCGTTATTGGCGACGGTTACAAGGCGGCGCTCGTCAATTATGGCTTCATCGCCAATG
>JBBSDR010001360.1:0-2744 GCA_038240465.1 Gemmatales bacterium | reverse complement strand
TGTCCATGCACTGCCAGAAGCCGCGATGCGGATAGGCTGCCAGTTCGCCGTCGCGCGCCAGTTGCCGGAGCGGCTCGCGCTCCAGGATTAGACCGGGATCGTTCGATAGTAAATCGAGGAACTCGCGCTTGAAGACGAAGAAGCCGCCGCTGATCCAGCCGGGCGTGAGCGGCGGCTTCTCGCTGAAATCGGTGACGATCGGGCCGTCGAGTTCCATCTCGCCGAAGCGTCCCGGCGCATGGACGGCCGTGACGGTGCCGATGCGGTTGTGCCGGCGATGGAAGTCGAGCAAGTCGTTGACGTCGATGTCGCTGACGCCGTCACCGTAGGTCAGCAGGAAGTTGTCGCCCTCGATGAAGGGTTCGACCGCCTTGAGCCGGGCGCCGGTCATCGTGTCCAGCCCAGTCTCGGCCAGCGTCACTTCCCAGTTTTCCTGACAGTGGCCGCCGCGAATGCGGCAGGACGATTCCTCGCCCAGGTCGAGGGTCAGGTCGGCGCCGTGAAGGTGATAGTCGAGGAAGAAGCGCTTGAGGGTCCAGCCCTTGTGGCCCAGGCAAAGGACGAAGC
Source organism: Gemmatales bacterium (assembly GCA_038240465.1). Lineage (GTDB taxonomy): Bacteria > Planctomycetota > Planctomycetia > Gemmatales > Gemmataceae > JBBRIK01. The sequence continues at coordinate 2,177 of JBBSDR010001360.1, read as the reverse complement.
GGCGAAAGCCGAAACGGCTGTAGCTCTTCATGATGTGCCAGACGATGGGCTTGCCGCCAATGGGGATCATCGGCTTGGGAATGTCGTCGGCGATATCCCGAATCCGCGTACCCATGCCGCCGCAGAGGATCACCACTTGCATAGCCTGGTTCCGGAAAGGGAGGAAACGCACAATCTGGAGAAAGCGGGGAAGCGGACCCACGCGCGGAGAGACGGGAATAGCCCTTCTCCATCCAGGTTCGGCAGCGTAATGAACGGGCGTCCGATTTGCAATGTCCGTTTCACCTCTCGCTATTGGCGAGCCGAGCCGCGTCAGCGGCCGGGTGCGCTGGCCCGCCAGCAGTGCCGCACGAGTTGTCTTTTGCCGCGACTGTTTTTCGCTGCTGCAAGTACAATAGAAGAGGTCCGCGAACTGGTATGAAGCACCACAGGGGAGGGGATTGTGGGTATCGAGTGGCTGGCAAGCGGCCTGATTGTCTACCGGCATCGAGACGATATCAGGCATATGCTCGCGACTGGCTGGAAGGCTTTTTTCGGGACGAGAACGGACCTCGCCTTCACCGGCATGCAGGGAGTCGGCAAAACCGTTCTCCTCGATCATCTGACCGGCAAGGCGTTCGAGGACGGTTACGCTTTGCCGCTTCAGTCGCAGGCCATCGACCGCGGCACCGTCTCCCTGAAGGGTCAGAGACTTCGTGTTTCCGTTGTCCCCGGCCAGAATGCCCAGCCACGGCAAACAGCCCTGGACACCTTGTTTGAGGGGAAGAAACCTGTCAACGGTGTTGTCCATGCTGTCGCGAACGGCTTCGCGAGTGTCCGCAGCCCCGGAGCAGTGGACGTACTCCTCCGGGATGTGAAATTGACGACGATCAAGAAGTACTGCGATTACCATCGCGATCAGGAACTGAAGGACCTTGAGGAGACCTGTGAGGCCATTCGGAAGGCACACCAGAGGCACCGCCTTCCGAGTTGGCTCGTCGTCGCGGTTGGGAAGGTCGATTTGTACCAGGATTCCATCGACAAGGCTCGGAAGTACTATTCCCCTGAGGGGGACAGCCCCTTCACCGCAAGGCTCCGCCGTCTGGAAAGTCAGGTCGGGACTGATAACTTCCGCTGGACGGCAATACCCGTCTGTTCTCTGGTTGAAGCCTTCGATTGGAATACCAGGCAGGTCGCTTCGCAGATTGATGAGTTGGCAAGGGACGATTATCTGGCCCAATTCCTCCGTGAACTCAGAGAATACTCCCGCAAGTAAGGGGGAACTGTCATGGCGACCGTGGAGAAGCTGAATCAGGGACCTGCTGAAGATATCGACAGGTCCCAGGTCATTCACGAAATAGACCGTCTGCTCAACGGTGCCGAAAACTTACAGGACAAATGCGAAGCCCGCGAGAGGAAAATCTGTCTGACGATCCTATTTGGTCTGCTTTTCTTGTTGTGCCTGACCGCCTTTGGAGAACTCTTGAAAAAGGCGCTGCCGGATGAGGCAGATCGGAGGTTCCTTACGTCGTTCGATTTGGCCTCCGGTCTTTGGTATATCCTGTTCTGGCTGGGTCTGGGGATGCTCTGCTACCGTGACTTTCGGCGGCAACTGCGGGATCGTCGATCGATGGATACTATTGTGAACATGCTTCGTGAGGTGCATGAAGCGCTCTCTGCTCACTACGAGTTTACTGCTCTCCAGTATCAGCATGTGAAACTTCGCCTCCGACGATTTGAGATCGGACCTTCTGCCGACAAGGGCGAACGTCCCCATTGACACAGTCCGACATCCAATCGGTAGATTCTGCCTCGTCAACCCAGAATCGCGTTGCTTCGCAGCACCAGCAACGTCGCCTCGGGCCGGCAGTTGTAGCGCAGCGGATGCTTGCCGCCGATACCGCGCGAGACGTGCAGAAGCGTTCCCCCTTCGAGAAATGTGCCGCAGTCGTAGCGCCGGCCATACTGGCTCGGCACCACCAGCGAACCGAACAGCGGCAGACGGATCTGTCCGCCGTGGACGTGGCCCGACAGCATCAGGTCGATGCCATTTCGCCGCGCCCAGGCGATGTTGTCCGGCGTGTGACTGAGACAGAGCCGAAAGACTCCGGCGGGACAGCCCGACAGGTCCGGCGCCGGCTTCAGCCACGGCCCCTCATGGCCGATGACCACCATCGGCCGGCCGCGCACCTCGATCG
>JBBSDR010001359.1:0-2747 GCA_038240465.1 Gemmatales bacterium | reverse complement strand
AGGTAGTATTCCATCAAGGTAGTTCTTCGTCCGCGTTGGGCGAGGAGTAGAGAACGATCGTGAACCTTCAACGAAGAGGCAAGCGAGCCAGCAGGTTTATCCCGCCTGGACAAGCCCGGCGGCTCGCTTGCCTTGAGTCACGCCGGTTGAAACCAGCGCCCCAGTTCCTCGGTGAGGCGGCACCTTGTGCTGGCCACAGAGCTTGCCGCGCGAACGCATCCAGGCCGCGAAACCGCCGCGGCGCACGGCACACACTTCCGGCGCCCGCATCGTCAGATCGCCGTCGCGGTGAGCGCGGTAATCCGCGTTAATGTGACACAGGGCCGCATCCAACTCCTGGCTGAAGAGTTCCGGTTCGCGCGGCGGATGAGAGGGGGCTGGCGAGGTTGCCAGGCGAGTGAGACAAGCTCGATTCATCGAACTCAGGTTCGCTTTGGAGGAGGAATCGAAAGATGGCTCGTTCGAGAGTTGCCCTGGTGACCGGCAGCGGCAAGCGCCGCATTGGCTGGCACGTTGCGGAAGCGCTGGCGGCGCGAGGCTACACGCTGGCCATCCACTATCACAACTCGGCAGCCGAGGCGGCCGAGACGGTCGAGAGTCTCCGCGCCCGAGGTGTCGAGGCAGTTGGATTTCAGGCGGACCTGACGGACGAGGACGTCGTTCGCGCGCTGGTCGATCGAGTCCTGTCGCGATTCGGCGGCATCGACGTTTTGGTGAACTGTGCCGCGGCGTGGAAGAGCAAGCGGCTGGAGGACGTGACTGCGGCCGACGTGCGTTACTACTTCGAGACAAACACCCTGAGCACGTTCCTCTGCTCGCAGCACGCCGGCCTGGCGATGGTGAAGCAACCGGAGGGCGGCTGCATCATCACGATGGGCGACTGGGCCATCGAGCGCCCTTATGTCAACTACGCGGCCTACTTCCCCTCGAAGGGAGCGATTCCGACGCTGACGCGCACTCTGGCCGTCGAACTGGGCAGCCGCAACCCGAACGTGCGCGTCAACTGCATCCTGCCTGGCCCCGTGCTGCTGCCTCCGGACCTGCCCGAGAAAGAGGAACAGCAGGCCATCAACGCGACACTCGTCAAGCGCGAGGGCAAGCCGGAGAACATCGCCCGGGCGGTGCTGTTCTTCCTCGACAACGACTTCGTCACCGGCGTCTGTCTGCCCATCGACGGCGGTCGAACCATCTTCGCACCGGATTCCCTCTGAGAAGGAACCTTGTCATGATGGGCGAGCCGAGCCGCCATTGACTCGATTCCCCGTGTGGAGTTCCGCCGCTATCATGGTCCGCTCTTGCAAACGCACGGCGACGCCGATCGGACTATCCCGTTTGCCCTGGGACGCAGGCTGTTCGAGGCAGCGAACGAGCCAAAGCAGTTCGTCCGCGTTCCTGGCGGCGATCACAACGATCCGCCTTCGGCCGCGTTCGTGGTTGCGCTGGATCGCTTGCTTGACTCTCTCTCCGCGCAGTGAAGCCTGGCGAGTTGCCGCAAGCGGCAGGACGAATTTGGCGCAGACCAGCGAAACGCTTGCATTGAACGAGCGGACGCGATAGACTCCTTGTGTGGGGCCGCTTGCGGCCGCATGAACCTCTGCGGTGTTCGTGATTGTTGCGATACTTTTGACGAACCGATGAGTACCCGCAGGGAGCCAACTATGAGTCTGGCGCTTGCAAGCCCACCTTTGCTGTGGGATCCGAACCGCGGACCTGAGGCTCCCACCGTACAACGCGGGTTCTCAAAAGCGCACAACACGGCACAGGTGGAGGTTTTTTCTTGCGCCCTTCCCTCCCTCCCTCCACCCCCGCCAGCGCCCGGCTCCCTTCCCCACTGACCCGCTGTGACAATTTGTACGCCTCAACGCCGCACCGGCGAACGTGTGGGCATTCCTGGCGCACTTTTGCGCGGATGGAACCAGGAACTCGACATTTTTTTCTCGGCTAGTGCGTCCTCCGCACTTATCAAGAGAAAAATTTTGGAATGGACGCAATTGACCAACTCATAGGGGCTTGCATACGCTGCATCGAATTTTCATATCAACAGATAAGAATATGTTTTCAGTAATTCGCAGCCTGAATTCAGAGCGATTCCTTGACGCTGGGCGTTTGTGTGCAAGGGGTTAAGAAAGGACACGGAAACGAGGACGAGCAGGCCGAGTTTTTCGATTGACATGATTGGTGAAGTCGCTAACCTTTCCTCCCATGACCATTGCTCGTCGCTGCCGGGAACAGTCCTGAGACTTCGAGCGTCCAGGTGGAACAGCCGCCCAGGCAGGGGAGTGGAGAACGAGCCGTATCCCGGAATGGTTCCTCGCGAAGGGCGGAAAAGGAAGCATTCCTCCGAACAGCAGCACGACCGGAAACAAACCGATCGGTTTGGTAATCCGCTTGCGGAGACGGGGAGGTCCGTTCTCCGCGCACGAATCAGGCTTTGGCCCAAGAACGCCGTTCACCAGGGTCAGGGAAGACCCGCGATGACTGCCAGGGATGGCAAGGGTCGAGGGGCCATGCAAGGTCCCGGAAGCAACGGCGGGACTGGGTCGGAGTTCTGAGGTTCCGGGTCCCACGAGGAAGCCTGGAGCCGGCGACGCAAGGATGCACCATGTCGCCAGGAAAATGGCCGGCGGCCCGAGGGAACGGGCTTCCGGCCGTTTTCACTTCCTATCCCAAAAACATCCCCCATCCGATAAACTGACTGGAGAGGCACCCGCCCCGTGGACCTCCACCCCGAGCGCCAGCGCGGGGCT
>JBBSDR010001358.1:0-2747 GCA_038240465.1 Gemmatales bacterium | reverse complement strand
CTCGAAAAAGACGAAGGCAGCCTTCGTCGAGGGGTTGGCGAAGGTCCGCTCTCGCCTCGACGCCAGCCTGGAAGCCGAGAAACAGACAAACGATTTCCTTGCCGGGGTGCCGGCGGTGGTCGAGGGGATTCGATCCGGCAAGATCCAGTGCCGCATCTACCGGAAGGCCAAGTTTCACGCCAAGGCTTACATCACGCACGCTCGGCTCGAGGTGGTCGGCTCGGTGGGCCTTGTCGGCTCCTCCAACTTCACTTATCCCGGACTCACCGAGAACGTCGAACTCAACGTGCAGATCACCGGCCGGCCGGTGAATGTACTCCAGGAGTGGTACGAGCAGCACTGGAAAGACGCCGAGGATGTCACGGAGGAGGTCCTTCGCGTCATCGAACGGCACACGCGCGAGTACACGCCGTTCGAGGTCTACGCCAAGGCGCTCTACGAGCTGCACCGCCAGGAGGAGATGACCGACCGCGACTGGCTGACCAACGAGTCGCGCGTCTACGGCCGGCTCGACCGCTATCAGAAGGACGGCTTCCATCGCCTCCTGGAGATCGCCGAGGAATACGGCGGCGCCTTCCTGTGCGACGGCGTCGGCCTTGGCAAAACCTTTGTCGGCTTGATGCTGCTCGAATACCTCATCGAAAAGAAGCGCAAGCGTGTCGCTCTGATTGTCCCCAAGGCGGGGCGCAAGCCGGTGTGGGAAAGAGCGCTGAAGGATTATGCACCCCATCTCCGCGGTGCTTATAGCGGACTGGAGATCTACAACCATACCGACCTGACGCGCAAGGCCAACGAGGAGATCGATTTCCCCGAGCGCTTGCGGCAGGTAAGAGAGCGGGCTGATGTTGTCCTGATCGACGAGGCCCACCACTTCCGCAACCCGGGTTACGCCGGCACCGGTCGCGGCGAACTGCAGGCCAGTTCAGACCGCCCTCCGTCCCGATATCATCGCCTCCGTGAGTTGATCGAGGGCCCGAATGGGAGCAAGCAGGTGTTCCTGCTCACCGCCACGCCGGTCAATAACCGCCTGATCGATATTCAGCACATGATCGAGCTTTTCTCGGGTTCGCCCGATCACTTCAAGGGAATCGGCATCCACTCGTTGCCCGGCCATATTCGCAAGATGGAAAAGGACTTGCTCCGGGTCACCGCCGCGGGGGACGATGACAGTGAAATCAACCTTGCCGATGCCAGCGAATTGCTCTCGGGCGACGCCCTCTTTCGCGCCCTGGTTGTCCAGCGGAGCCGGGCCTACGTCCGCCAGAGCCAGTTGCTTGAGGGCAAGACGACCGCGATCTTCCCCGACCGGGAGGACCCGCACGTTGCGGAATACTCCATCAAGAAGACCTACGGCCGGCTCCTTGATATGGTCGAGAAAGCGTTTTCCAAGGAGAAGCCCCTCTTCTCTCTGGCGATCTACTATCCGCTCGCGTATTACAGCGGCGACGACAAGACCATCGACCGTTTTGCTGAAAATCGCCAGAAACAGGTGGTGGGCCTGATCCGGACCCAGTTCCTCAAGCGCTTTGAAAGCTCGGCCCGGGCCTTCGAGTGGTCGTGCGACCGACTGTTGTGCAAGCTGCTCGCCTTTGTGATGAAGCACGTCCAAACGCCGGAGGAAACGCGCCGGTTGGAGCGCTGGCAACTGCGCAACAAGGAGCTGATCGGCTACGTCCATGAGAAGCAACTGGAGTTGTTTCCCGAGGAGAGCGACGAGGAAACCGACGAGGACATTGTCACGGACGAAATGTTGGAAGACGTCAAGACGCTTGACCGCGCCGAATACGACGTCGGCGCGATCATCAGCGAGACGCTCGACGACCTGAATACACTCGCCGACTTCCTCAACGAGCTGCGCAAGTTCGAGGCCAAACACGACGACAAGCTCACCGCCCTCGTGAAACTGCTGAAGACGGACGACGTCCTCAAGACAAACAAGGTGCTGATCTTCAGCGAGTTCGCGGACACGGCTCGCTACTTGAAGCGGCAACTCGACGAGTCGGGTATCAACGTAGTGTCCCAGATCGACAGCGGCACCAAGGGCGACCGGGGCGACGTACTCAGCCGATTCGCCCCGTACTACAACGGCTCCTCAAGCGGAGCGCTGGCCAACGCGGGGATTGCCGAAACGCGCATCCTGATTGCGACCGATGTCCTGTCCGAGGGGCTGAACCTGCAAGACGCCACCCGTCTTATCAACTACGACATCCACTGGAACCCGGTGCGGCTGATGCAGCGCATCGGCCGGGTGGACCGCCGTCTCAACCCGGACGTGGAGAAACGGCTCCTTGCCGACCACCCGGAGCAGGCTTCGCTGCGCGGCAAGGTGGCCTACTGGAACTTCCTGCCTCCCGATGAACTGAACGAACTGCTGACGCTGTACGCGCGCGTGACGCACAAGACGCTGCGCATCTCGAAGACGTTCGGCATCGAGGGCAAGAAGCTGTTGAGGCCGGATGATGAATACGAGGCGCTGAAGGACTTCAACCACCAGTACGAGGGCGTGCCGACGCAGGCGGAACGGATGCAGTTGGAATACCAGAAGTTGCTGGCGGACGATCCGGCTCTGGAGGAGCGGCTGGCGGCCCTGCCCGGCCGGGTTTTTAGCGGCAAGGAGCATCCGAAGGTGGGAAGCAAGGCGGTGTTCTTCTGCTTCGCCTTGCCAGGCGCGGAGCAGGGCGCGGAGCCTCGCTGGACGGAAGAGGCAGGCCGGGCGGCATGGTATCTCTACGATCTGGCGACGGGGG
>JBBSDR010001357.1:0-2759 GCA_038240465.1 Gemmatales bacterium | reverse complement strand
TCGAACAGTTCGACCATGTCGAGGAACATCTTCGCCGCTGCCAGCAGCTTCAGGGCAAGATGACCGAAGAGGTTCAACTGGAATACCTCCTCCTCCGCGCAGCCCAGGGCGACGTCGGCGAGATCATGAAACCGCTGCAGCCCTACATTGACGCGAAGCGGCCGGAACGGGCACGCATTTACGAGTCAAAAGCGATTGGGCATCTGAAGAAAAAACGCAAGGGGCTGGTCCGTCCGGAGACGGATGCGTGGGTCGAACTGGAGCCTGCCAATCCGCGTGCTTATCTGCTGCGCGGGAAGTCCTACGGCCGGGGAAACGCCTCGTTTGCGCGTCCCGACCTGGAACGGGCCCTCACCCTGGATCCAGAAAATGGGGACGCACGATTTGAGTTGGCCGACGTTCTGCTCGAGTTGGGTCTTTATGAGGCAGCAGCCCGGCATTTTGAAGCCCTGCGAGGCCAAGGTCCCGCTGCGGCGTCCGGGCGAGATCCCCTCGAACTCCTGCTCCGGCTGACGGCGTGCTACAGCCACCTCCCTGAGAAGTGCCAGCAGACCAGCCGCTGTATCGACGAGGTCCTGGCCCTTGATCCGGAAAACCCTCTGGCCTGGCAAGCGAAAGGGACGCTCGCCTACGACCGAAAGCAGTACGCGGAGGCGGCCAGGGCGTTTGAACACATCCTCGAGAACGACGCTCTCCATGTCCCCTCGTACTTGAACCTTGCCAATTGCTACCGGCAAATGGGCCGGGGAGAAGAAGCGGATCGATGCCTTGCCGTCTACGAACCCATGAATAACGATCTGCAACGGTTTCAGGAAATCTCCGAAAAGAAACTGGCACTCGCTCCCCGGGATGCCAACCTGTTGTGCGAAGCGGGAGAGATCTGTTTTCAGAACGGGCGGACGAATCAAGCGCTGACGTTCCTGAATCGCGCTTTGGAAGAAGACCCCCAGCACACACGCAGCCGGAGTCTGCTCGCGGTCTACTATGCGAAGATCGGTAAATTTGACCTGGCCAAGGAGCATCGCTCCTATGTAGGCCATGCCGAGTCCGGATCGAAACCGAGGTGAGGAATGGCCGAGACACCGCCTCTTTTGCCGCGCAAGACTCCCTGGATGACCTTCCTGGTGGGCTTCAGTCTGCTCGCCGCGGGAATCGGCACGCCTCTCTACCTGGCCTCGCAGCCGGAAAACGAGTCTCAAACAGCCAGGCCAGAGGACCAAGCGGGCGAACTGGCCAGGCAGATCAAGGAAGTTTGCACGGCTTGCCATGCTTACCCGTCCCCGAAGAACATCCCGCGGTGGGGCTGGAAGGGGGAGATCGAGCAGGCGTATGGGTTCATCGCGGACCCCGCGTCCGCAAAGGCAAACCTCAAGACCGCGCTCAAGCCCCCTCCCATCGATGCCGTCATCGATTTCTTCGAGCGCCGCGCCCCTCTGGAGTTGCCCGCCGCTGTGATCGAGCGGTCCTCGAAGCCGTATGGCGTCTCGTTCGCCCTCTCCAAAACGCCGGACGCGCCGCGAAAGGACACCGTGTCCGTGTCCAACGTCCAGCTTGTCCGTCTCAGGAAGGATGGGCCGCTCGAACTGGTCGCATGTGAGATGAAAGCGGGCCTGGTGATGGCCATGCGGCCGAGCGATCCAGAGCCGCGCTGGCGCATTCTGGCCCACGTCGATAATCCGGCGCGGGTTGAGGTGGTCGATCTGAACGGCGACGACATCATGGATGTGCTGGTGGCCGACCTGGGCAACTTCCTGCCCACCGATAACAGGGTTGGCAAGGTCATCTGGTTGCGCGGCGACAAGGACGGCCATTACACGCCGCATACGCTGATCGAGGGCCTGGGACGAGTCGCCGACGTTCGGGCCGCGGACTTCCGCGGGACGGGAAAGCTGGACCTGATCGTGGCCTCCTTCGGCTGGCGGCGCACGGGAGAAGTCCTCTTTCTCGAGAACCAGACCACGGACTGGGACCACCCGCGCTTCGTTCCTCGCGTCCTGGACGATCGCCATGGCGCGATCCATGTGCCAATCGCGGACCTCAATGGCGACGGCAAGCCGGACTTTGTCGTCCTCTTTGCCCAGGAACACGAACGGGTTGAGGCCTTCATCAATGAAGGCGACGGTAAGTTCCGGAAGGAGTTGATCTACGCCGCCCCCGATCCCATTTACGGTTCGAGTGGTATTCAATTGGTGGACCTTGACGGCGACGGCAAACTGGATGTCCTCTACACGAATGGCGACGTGATGGATTACCCCCGTCTGCTCAAGCCCTACCAGGGGATTCACTGGTTGAAGAACAATGGTTCTTTTCCTTTCGAGCATCGGATGCTGGCGCCGATGTACGGAGTCCATTCGGCTGTCGCGGCCGATTTTCGCGGCAAGGGCGTCATGGACATCGCGGCAGTCGCATTCCTGCCCGAGCAAGCCTTCCCCTCGCGCAGGGAAAAGGGCCTCGACAGTGTCATCATTCTGGAACAGACAGCCCCGGGGAAGTTTGAACGCCATACGCTGGAAAGCGTCACCTGCGATCACGTCAATTGCGCAGTCGGAGACGTGTTTGGCACCAACCGCAAGGACCTGATTGTCTGCAACTTCGAGATCCATAAAGGCACGCCGGTGCAAATCTGGAAAAACCTCGGCCCGCGCCAGGAAGTCCAGCCGAAAAAGTGAAACGGAAGCGATCCGGGCATGATTCTCAATAGCTACGCGGTACTCGATGGCTTTGTCAGTTTGCTCCGGCTCGGACTCGGCGTGCTGGTT
>JBBSDR010001356.1:0-2759 GCA_038240465.1 Gemmatales bacterium | reverse complement strand
TGCGCCCCGGCAAGTGTAGAATGAACGGCATCGCCCCGCACGGAGGCAGCTCGATGACAACACCCCAGGCTCTCCGCAACAGCGATTGGACCCTTGGGCTGCGCGTCTGGGTCGAGCGCGCAGGACAGGCATTACTCGGGCCAGGCCGTGCCGAACTGCTCGAACGAATTGCCAACTCCCGGAGTATCAGCGCAGCCGCCCGCGAAATGAGCATGTCTTACCGGCGGGCCTGGCTTCTGGTGCAAGAGGTGAACTCGGCGGCGGGGGAGCCATTGGTCGAAGCGGTCACCGGCGGCTCTCACGGCGGCGGCGCCCAACTGACAGATGCCGGCGAAGCAGCCCTGGCCGTCTACAAACAGTTGCGCGAAGGACTGCACCAGTGGGCAATGACCCTGCTGCCGCGCGTCAATGCCGCGAGCGCTCCTCCCATCCTTCACGTCGCAGCCGCGGTGAGCCTGGAGGATGTGCTGAGCCAGCTCCTCGCCGACTACGCGGCGAGTCACCCCAAAGTCCGCGTACGCACCATTTTCGGGGCGTCCGACGAACTCGTCGATCACCTGTTATCGGGGGCGCCCGCGGCCTTGTTTCTGAGCGCGGACCCACGTCAGCTCGATCGCCTGGAAGCCGTCTCGCTCATCGAGCCTGGTTCGCGCCGCGAACTGGCCGCCAACAGCCTTGCCGTCATCGGCCGCGACGAGAAAATGGCGTCCGTGCGCACTCTCGAAGCCCTGCTTCGACAGGACAACGTGAACATCGTTCTCGCGGACCCATCGTCGCCGCTCGGGTCCTACACAGTCGCTTACCTGACAGAGTGCGGCCAGTTGGCGAAGGTACTGGCTCGCGCGACCATCGTGGATAACTCACGGGCAGTTGTCGCGATGGTTCAGGGAGGACGAGCCGACGCGGGACTTGCCTATGGCAGTGACGCGAGCCGTGCCGAAGGCTGTCGCGTCCTGTTCCGCGTCCGCCGGCCTCCCGGAGCGATTCGCTGTGTGGGAGCGATTCTCCGGCATCACTCCCAACACGAACCAGCCAACTCCTTGCTCGATTTTCTCGCTTCACCGTCCGGGGCCGCCTGCTTTCAACGCTGTGGCTTCCTCCCCGTCGGCGCTTGACAGGCAACAGCCTGCGCTGGATCACTTGTCGATCAGGACTTCGGTGGACTTGATGATTGCCCTGACCTCATCGCCTGGTTTCAGGTTGAGGCCCTCGGCGGAGCCGCGCGTAATCATCGACACCACCTCCAGTTCCCCGACCATCAAGACCTCGGCGGCGACATCTCCCAGCTTGACCGATTTGACGATGCCCTTGAACTGGTTGCGTGCGCTGAGCATGGACTGGCCCTCCGGAAAATCTTATCGTTATGTACAGTGGAGCATAACGCGAATCAATCGGCCCGGTTGTCGCTTCCGCAAGAAGGCCGGGGCAATTAATCCTACAGCGCCGTTGGAGAGTTGTCATGTGCCGGCATCATCCGTTCCTGCTCTGTCTGACAGTGCTGCTGGCGGCGGCCGGCTGCGGGAAAAAGGATGGGGAGGCCAAGAGCCGGGACTCGTTGCGCGTGTTCGTCGCGGCCAGCACGAAGGAGGCAGTCGAGGAAATCGCTGTCCTGTTCACGAAGGACGCCGGCGTCGAGGTCAAGGTCATCGCCGAGGTTGAGGTGGTCCACACTTTCGACGAATCCTGGTGGACTGGGCCACAGGGGTTTTCCTTCCTCCCGAGCAGCGCGGCATCGGCTACGTCTTCCAGGACCATCTGCTGTTTCCCCATCTGAACATCCGCGACAATCTTCTCTTCGGCCACGGCCGTAAGTCATCGCGGCCAATGGACCTCAAACGTGTGACTGAGGTACTGGAGATCGGCGACCTGTTGTCGCGCTGGCCCGCGACGCTCAGCGGCGGCCAGCGCCAGCGCATGGCCCTGGGACGAGCTTTGCTTCGTGGGCCTGAACTGCTGCTGATGGATGAGCCGCTGGCCTCGCTCGATGAGGGACCGATCGCCTCTCATTTCTCCGCAGCGCGTGAGGAGGAAACGAACACGGGATCCGTCTCTCGAAGAGGGACCAAGCCGAATGCAGGGCAACCTCTTCGTGGCGGCAAGATGGAAACTTGGCGACACGAAGAGGTCAGCAAGCGGCGTTGTCACTGCTCCGGCCATTGCAAACGACAGCAGCCCAGGTCGAGACAGAGCGAACCGGAATTGCCTTCGTGAAGTCCGGCGCTCAGGCGATAGATGATGTGTCTGCCGTGGCGCACTCCCTCGACGAGAGCGGCACTGCGCAGGACGCCCAGGTGGTGAGACAGCGTGACAATCGGCAGCTCGAGGCGTTTGGCCAGTTTGGAGACGTTGGCCTCCCCTTCGCTCAGAGTGACGACGATGCGAAGACGGACAGGATCGGCCAGGGCGCGGAGGCGTCGCGCACAGTCATCCGGATGAAGGGGATCTTCCATGAGAGGGACCATTGCTGAGAGAGGATGAGTCGTGCGCCATGATACGGATTAACCATCATCCCGCCCAGATCGCCGGAAGAAATGCGACCTGTTCCCCCAATCAACTGGGCAAGGAAGGTGTCAGATACTCGAGAGCAACAAAGGGGGGAACCGAAAGCATTGACCGATCGCGACCCTTCGCTGGTCCTCGACTCCTTGTGCGCCCCCGAACGACGTTTTCGCGGAAGCCCGTGGCCTTTGGCGTGCGGCAGGTTCAAACATACCCGGTGGGACAGGCGTCTCGCCTGTCCGGACAGGCGAGACGCCTGT
>JBBSDR010001355.1:0-2760 GCA_038240465.1 Gemmatales bacterium | reverse complement strand
GGAATCGACTACGCGGATCCAATAAATCCAAGCGCCGACGTAAGCAATAATCGTTACGGGTAATATGTGTGTTACCAATCAAAGTCAGCTCAAGTGATCATTAGAGAATAATTCTGTCGGTTTCAGCGTGAACGGATACGGTTCAGCGAAGTGTCGGTAGCGAGGTAGACGACTCCCATTCCCCCTGCGCCAAGTTGCCGACTAATCTCAAACTTGCCAACACGACCGGACAAAGGCGACATACTGATCCTTCCGAGGGATAAATGCCTCTTCACTCTGCTGTAGCCGACAACGTTCTTCCCTCGTCATTTCGCAAAATTGACACGAGGATTAGAGTCATCGGGTACTAACTGAAACGCAACCTTGCGCAGAAAGGTATGCATCTCATCCCTTGTATTGAGAAGGGAATCGCGCAGTTCACCGGTCTCTTTCTGCGCCCTACCCTCGAAGTGTTTTTTTACATAGTCGTAGATCTTATCGACAAACCAATCCTCCTGATCCTCCTTGGGAATCTTGATCGATTCCGTTCGAAAGATTTGATCGCCGTAGACCGTTTCCTTCGTGTAGGCAGGCTCTTGCAGCACATGAGCGACTACTTTGTAAGCTTGGAAGCTCACCATCTCACGCGGCGTCAGGTCCTGCCTTTCTAGCGCTCGACCCGCCTCCTGGATCGCTCGACTCCAGTAATCGCTGCCCAGCAAGATACTTTTTTCCACAAGCTCAAGAACCGGTTCCATCCAGTCAGGACTCAGGCTCATGGCTTGATCGAACTCAATCACGGCTTGCGGGAAAGCATCGCGTTCTTTCGTGTAACCGTGCAGGAGGCCTTGAAGGCAGTGGAGGGGTGCCGAATCCGGGTCGGCCTTGAGGAGTATGGCGTTCTGCTGTAAGGCCCCCCGATAGTTGGACATCCCCTTCAACAGGATGACGAGGCGAAGCCGAAGGCGGGCAGCATGAGGGTGATCCGCATTGGTATTCAGCCAGTTCCTCAACAACTTCTCCGCTCGCTGCTTGGCTGACTGTTTCCGCCCCTGACTCAGCAGGAGCGTCAATGTGTCCAGACGCTGGAGGACTTGGTCCTCATCCCGAGCGAAATCGCGCTCCAATTCTGAGATCGCGTATGTGGTCCACTTCGCGTTGAGCCATTCATCCACAAAGTGGCGGCTGTGGCTGGACATGGAAACCTCGTCAGAGCGTGCTGCGATCCCGGTCAGTTGCAACAGATTCGGACATACTACAAAGCATCCCTGCGCTGGGACAGCCCAGCAGGACTCTGCTCGTAGCGCGGCTACATGGCATCGTTTGCCGTCGTCCTCCCTCAGCCGCAATAGAGGACCAGGCGGCCAGCCCGAACTTCGATAAGAAATCTCGTCACTCCTCCGCGTCCCGCTCGGCTGACATCGGATTCAAGCATACCCTAGCTCAGCGGTGTGCGAGCTTTCACGTTCCCTCACTGAATTATTTGTAAGGTGGCACCGAGCGCTTGTCAAGAAAAAACGCGGCGCGTGTCATGCCACAGCGATTTTGTCACCCCTTAACGCCACAGCGAAAATGTCACCCCTGAAGCGTAACCCGGATGCGCCCCGGAGTCCGCTTCCACGGGCAGAGATACTAGGGCAGCTTTCTTATCCGGGTCGATGTGGAGCACCCCGACGGCCAGGTAGCGTCGGTCGCCCTCCTCGGTCACGAGTCCACGATCGACGGGGAGGAACTCCGGCCGGCCATCGTCGGTGATCAACTTGACGGTGGCTTCGGATTTCGTCAGCCCCTCCGACACTTCGCAAATGACCTGCGCCACGATCGTCCTTACTCTTGTCGGCAACCTTGCTCACAGCAAGAATCGGTATCCGGCGTTATCCCAACAGTGAGAGCGTGTCCAGACCAAAACGCCTGACAGCCCGACGCGCCAGCAAGGTATGAGACCCTTGTTGGCGCGTCGGGTTCGTGAGGCATCAAGCTTCCTCGTCCCCGCGCAGACGGCCCTGGACGGTGAAATCCTCCAGCGTTGTCGTGTCCCGCGTCGTGTGCTTGCCGCCGGCGACGTCGCGCAGCAGACGACGCATGATCTTGCCCGAACGCATCTTCGGCAGCGAATCGGTGAACGTGATCAGGTCCGGACGGGCCAGGGCGCCGATCTCCTTGACGACATGGTCCTTCAACTCCTGCTCCAGTTCCTTCGATGGCTTCTCGCTACCCTTTAGCGTCACGAAACAGGCGATGCCTTCGCCCTTCATCTCGTCCGGCCGGCCCACCACCGCTGCCTCCACCACCTTCTCGTGATGCACCAGGGCGCTCTCGACTTCCATCGTGCTGAGCCGATGACCCGACACGTTCAGCACGTCATCGACACGGCCCATGATCCAAATGTAGCCGTCCTCGTCACGCCGCGCTCCGTCTGCCGTGAAATAGCAGTGCGGCACCTGGCTCCAGTACTGCTGCCGATAACGCTCGTCGTCGCCGTAGATCGTCCGCAGCATCGACGGCCAGGGACGCTTGATGACCAGCAACCCACCCTGGTTGACACCGACCGCGAATTTGGAACGGGGTTTGACCCCTTTCCCTTGCCTTTCCCTTGCCGACCCCTTTCCCTTGCCCCCCTTTCCCTTGCCCGAGTGGTGCCGGTTGAACCGTCACCTCCCGATATGGGAGCAGTACGAGGCACTGACGCGGAAGCTGCGGGGACACTACCAGTACTACGGCGTGATAGGCAACAAAAGCGGCCTACAGCGCTTCTATTACGAAGTGGTGTGTCTGTGGCGG
>JBBSDR010001354.1:0-2760 GCA_038240465.1 Gemmatales bacterium | reverse complement strand
CTTCAGAAAGACCCCGTCGAGGTCGAGTTCAAGGTCCAGGCCGAACACAAGCATGATTTCGTCGCCCGCGCCGAGGCGACCGACCTGCTGGCCGCCGTCGATGCCGTACTGCACAAGCTCGAGATGCAGTTGCGGCGCTACAAGGAAAAGATCCAGGATCACCGCCGCGATCAGCCGACGGGCCACGTCGCTGGGACGCCGGAATCCGAGCAGTCCGGCGAGGAGTAACGCCAGCCATGCGCATGTGCGATTTCGTGGTTCGCGACGCGATCATCGCCGACCTCAAGGCGTCCACGAAGGAAGATGTTATCCGCGAGATCGTGGAAAGCCTTCGCCTGGCCGGCCAGCTCAAGAGCGGGGCCGACACCGAAGACGTTGTACGGGCGATCCAGAAGCGCGAAAGCCTTGGATCGACCGGCATCGGCCGCGGTGTCGCCATCCCGCATACCAAGCACGGCGGCGTCGAACGCCTCCTCGGCACCATCGCCATCTCGCCGCGCGGCGTCCCCTTCGACAGCCTCGACGGCGAGCCGGTGTATGTCTTCGTCCTGCTCATCTCGCCGCAGGACCGCCCCGGCGATCACCTGCGAGCGCTCGAGAACGTGTCGCGTTCCCTGCGCGACGACAACTTCGTCCGGGCGATGCGCAATGCCGGTTCCCGCGAAGAAATCTGGCGCCTGCTCGAAGGCGGCTCAAGCACTCATCCGGGCTGAGCGATCCCGTCCGCCCTGCGTCCTTCTCTTTTGCCGCGACAGACCTGCGAGACCCTTGATGCCATGATGGGCCAGACCGCGACGACGAAAGTGGTGGTCACGAATCCCCAGGGGTTCCACATGCGCCCCGCGGCCGCCTTCGCCCGGCAAGCGCTGCAATTCCAGGGTCAGGTCTACGTCACCAAGGACGACCAGCGCGTCGATGGCAAGAGTCCTCTTGCGCTGCTCTCTCTGTTCGCTCCGCCAGGGACCGAACTGACGATCGAGGTGACCGGCGAGGACCCCGGAGTCGTCCTGTCCACCCTCGCGGAGATCGTCAACACGACCTTCGACGAATCCGCGTAGGACGGGTGCCGCTTGCGGCTTAGCGGGCGTTAGCGGGCGATCCGCTAAGCCGCAAGCGGCGACCCGTTATTTCGCCGGCGATCCTTAGCGGGCAGTCCGCGGATACTTTCAGCGCACCGAGGGATAGAACCGCGCCAGCCGATCCGGATGCACTCCCGCTGCCGCAAGGGCCGTCAAGCCCCAGTTCCGCAGCGTCTGGCGAATGATCCCCTGGCGCTGCCAGCGCCGGGCCGAGACGAAGATCCGCCGCGGAACCACAGCGATTCTCCCCAGATTCCTCAAGCGCAAGCTCAACAGCACATCCTCCATCAAACGCACCCGCGGAAAGCCGCCGAGGGCCGTGAACGTCTCGCGGCGGAGGAACAGCCCCTGGTCTCCATAGACGATGCCCGTGAAGCGCACACGCGCCGTGGCGCAGGCATCGATCGAGCGATAGAGCCAGCCGCCGGCGCGAACCTGCATGCGAAAACAACCGGCCACCGTTCGCGGGTGATTCAGAGCGCGGCCAACCGCGGCGAGAGCGCCGGCTTCGAGCAGACAGTCGGCGTGGAGAAAGAGGAGGATGTCGCCGGTGGCGTGCGCCGCGCCGTGATTCATCTGGGCAGCCCGCCCGCGCGGGCCATTCAGCACCAGGTCCGCCTGGCCGGCGCGGACGATGGTCGCATCGGTGCTGCCGCCATCGACGACGATGATTTCGTGGGGAGCTTGCGCGCGCAGGTTGGCGAGGGATTCCGCGAGGACAGACTCCTCATTCAGGGCGGGAACGACGATCGAGATGCGCATGAGGTTGGTCCCTGTCGCGATGGTTCTTTACAATCTTGTCGAGGACCTCGTCGGGAGCAAGAGCGGTCATGAGTGAAGAAGTCTGGTTTGCGGACGGTCTGCCATTCAGTTGCACACGCTGCGGCCATTGCTGCACCGGCGCGCCGGGCTATGTCTGGGTCAACGAGGAAGAGATTCAGGCCATTGCCTCTTTTCGCGGCGTCACCGTCGAGGAAGCGACCGGGTTATATACCTATGTGGTGCCGCGCGGCAGGACGCTGCGCGACAATGCCGAGGGCGGCTGTGTGTTTTACCATAACGAGCAGGGATGCACGATCTATCCTGTGAGGCCGCGCCAGTGTCGGACCTGGCCGTTCTGGCACAGCAACCTCGTCAGCGAGGAAGCCTGGCAGAAGACGTGCGCGATCTGTCCAGGTTCGGGCAAGGGAGAATTGATTTCCGTCGAGGAAATCCTGGCACGAGTCAAGGTGATCCAACTGTGAGCGAGACGACAAGGCGGAAAGTGCTGCAACTGTACGCGGAAGTCGATCGCGAGGTCGCCGCCGCGGGACCGGTCTGCGTCGCCAGTGGACGCTGTTGCCGGTTCAAGGAATACGGTCACGTCCTGTTCCTGAGCAGCATCGAAGCCGAGGTGTTGCTGCACGCCGCGCCGGCATACGAGAGTCCGGTTGCCGACGATTTCTGTCCGTTTCAACGCGAGAACCTGTGTACGGCACGAGAGCCGCGGCCGCTGGGCTGTCGCGTCTACTATTGCGATCCGGCCTACCAGGAAACCGGCAGCGACATCATGGAAAAGTACATTCACAAGCTCAAGGCACTCGCCGACGAGGAAGGACGCGAGTGGGGCTACGTGCCGCTGCACAAGTTCTTGAATGACCAAGAGGTTAGCCGCGACGCGGAGTCCTCGGAGCGGAGCGCG
>JBBSDR010001353.1:0-2763 GCA_038240465.1 Gemmatales bacterium | reverse complement strand
CGCTGGTTCCACGTCACCGGCATCACGCCGGCCCTCAGTGCCGGTGCGGCGGCCGCAACGCGCGAAGCAATCGAGGCAGCGCGGAAGGCTGGTATCGGTACCAGCATGGACCTCAATTATCGCGTCAAATTGTGGACGCAAGAAGATGCCGGCCGCTGCCTGGGCGATCTGATGCAGTTCACCGATGTGCTGATCACGACGGAGGAAGACATCGAGCGCGTCTTCGGCATCAAGGGCAAGGATTACGAGGACAGCGCCGCCCAGACGGCGAAGCGATTCGGCTTGCAGGCAGTCGCCATCACGCTGCGCGAGAACCCGCTGGTCTGGAAGAACCACTGGACCGCGATGCTCTGGCAGGACGGCAAGGTGCTGAAAACGCAAACGTATGAAGTCGAGATTGTCGATCGCCTGGGCGCGGGCGACTCCTTCGCGGCCGGGCTGATTCATGGCCTGCTCGACAACGACATGCAGAAGGGACTCGATTACGGCGTGGCGGCCAGCGCCATCAAGCACTCGATTCCCGGCGATTTCAACTGGATCACACGCGATGAGGTCGAGTCGCTGCTCAAGGGCGGTGGGCTGCGTATCAGTCGCTAACAGAGGGGGCGTGATGGGACACTGTATCATTCTCACGGCGCTGCTCGGATTGGCGCCGGAAGCCGATCTCATCCTCAACAACGGCAACGTTGTCACCGTGGACGAGCAGTTCCACATCGTTCAGGCCGTCGCGATCAAGGATGGCCGCATCCTCGCCACCGGCACCAACGACCGCCTCCGCGCCTTCGAGGGACCCAAGACCAACGTCATCGACCTGCGCGGCAAAACCGTCCTGCCGGGGCTGTACGACAGCCATACGCATCCCCTCAGCGCTGCTGCCAGCGAACTGAAAGCTCCCCTGCCTGTCCTCAAGTCGCTCGAGGATGTCTTCAAGTACATCGCCGACCGCGCCGCGAAGACCCCCGAGGGCGAATGGATCGTCGTGCGCTACGCCTTTCCGACACGCCTCACCGAGATGCGCTTCCCGACGAAGGCCGAACTCGACAAGGCCGCGCCAAAGCATCCCGTCCTCTATCACGCCGGTCCCGCCGGCGTCGCCAGCAGCCTCGCCCTGAAGCTGTCCGGCGTCACCAAGGACACAGCCAACCCGCCCGCCGGCGTCATCGTCAAGGACGCCAAGACGGGAGAGCCGACCGGCATGCTCCGCAACGCCTATGGCGTCCTCAAGGGTGTTCCCGGCGAGACGGCCAGCTTCACGACCGAGCAGAAACGCGAAGCGGTGAAGAAACTCTTTCGCCTCTACAACGAGCAGGGCCTGACCAGTATCGCCGACCGCAGCGCTGGCCGGGAGTCGCTCGATCTCTATCTCGATCTGCAAAAACGCGGCGAACTGACCGTGCGCGTGAACGTCGCCCGCAACTTCGATCCTCACGGTACGCGCGAGCAAATCGTCAAGCGACTCGAGGCCCTGCCCGGCATGGACAAACGCGGTGGGCCAACTGGCGTCGGCGATGAGTGGGTGCGGATTGGGCCGATCAAACTGTTCCTCGATGGCGGCATGCTCAACGGGACCGCTTACATGCGCCAGCCCTGGCCAAAAGGCGATACCTATCAGATCGCCGAGGACAATTATCGCGGCCTGCTCTTTGTCAAGCCGGACCAGTTGACGATGGTGCTGGAGGAGGGGGCGAAACGCAAATGGCAGATGACCGCTCACTGTGCCGGCGAAGGCGGCATGGACGTGCTGCTCGATTCGTATGAACTGGTCAACCGCATGACGCCGATCAAGGACATGCGCTGGTGCATCACGCACGCCAACTTCCCCTCGAAGAACAATCTCGAACGCTGCCAGCGCCTGGGCGTCTGCGCCGACGTCCAGCCGGCCTGGCTGTGGAAGGATGGCGCGACGCTGGCAAAGGTGCTGGACGAGAAGCGGATGCGCTGGTTCCAGCCTTACCGCAGCTGGATGCGCTACACGACCATCGGCGGTGGCAGCGATCACATGATCAAGCTCGATCCGCTGGAGGCGACGAACCCCTGGAGTCCGTGGCTGGCGCTGTATGTCGTCGTGACGCGCTCGACGGAGCGCGGCAAGTCGTTGAACCTGGACGAGGCGCTGACCCGGAGACAGGCGGTCCGGCTGTACACGATCAACAACGCCTATCTGCACCACGAAGAGAAGGAAAAGGGATCGATCGAGGCCGGTAAGCTGGCCGACCTGGTCGTGATCGACCGCGACATCCTGACGTGCGGCATCGAGGCCATCCGCGATGTGAAAGTCCAGACGACGATTGTCGCGGGCAAGGTGGTCTACGAACGGAAGTAGGCTGGGCGGTGGAGTCGATCACTCCGGCGCGGCCACGCTTTCTGACGGCGTCTGAGGGAGAATTGCCTCGCGGTTCGTTCCGAGCCAACGGGTCAAGCCCTTCTCGTTGGCTCGAGTTTCGAGCGATTTCAGGACCTCCTCGTAATTGCACTCTCCTCTAGCGGCGCATTCCAACTCGAGGACGATGGTGTGAAACAGGTCCGCAAGGTGAAAGACAACCTTGTTGTTGTGTTCCTGGCCCTCCGAGCGAATCTCGAGCAGGGCTCGGAACAGCAGACGGTGAAGGACGTCGATGGTTGAAGGCTGAGTCAGGTTCATCGTGTTAATCCAGATCGGGGAACATGGAGAGGTCGGGAGTGTATTCCTCAACGGGAATAGTCATGTCCGGGGCGATCGTGCTGATTGGATCGGCCGCGCGGCGAAGCAGTTCGTGAGCGCGG
>JBBSDR010001352.1:0-2764 GCA_038240465.1 Gemmatales bacterium | reverse complement strand
CGGCACGCTTACGCCGTGCCGCTCGCCTCCGATTCACCGGCACGCTTACGCTGTGCCGCTCGCCTTAGTTCAGGTCCGACGTGTCGAGGCGTCCTTCGGCGTGCAGCCGGGTAAAGTGAGCGAGCGTCTGACGAATCCCCTCGGTCAACGGCGTCAATGGCATCGGCCCGAGATCGCGCTGCAGGGCGGGGTCGTCGAGATCAAACGCGATCGCGATCTGCCGGTCGCCATGCGTGACGAGTTTCTTCGCCTCTGGCGCTGCTTCGCAGAGCGCAGCATAGAACGCCTGCATGTCCACGACATGACCGCGAAGGTTGTACGACTTCGCTCCCTGGTAGGGCCGTTCCAAACAGCGGACGAACACCTTCGCCACGTCATCGGCGAGCTGATAATCCTGCATGCCGCCCAGGGTGATGTGAAACGGCCGGCCCAGCGCCAGCGACTTGATGGCCTTGGTTGGCTCACTGGTCATGCCGAAATCACGGCCCACACCATAGACCGTCCAGGGCCTCAGTCCGATGCTCGACAGTCCATGATCGAGGAAATACACAGCCGCATTGCCCTCGTTGCAAACCTTGAAGTGGCCATAGTGCGTTGTCGGCGTCAGTTTGACATCGTCGGCCAGCGGACCGGACGGATAGTTTGCCGGCGGCCCGAACACGGCTGCGGAACTGGCGTAGACGAGGCGTTTGACCTGCTCGCCCAGCGCCTTGACCGCCTCGAAAACGGCGAGTGTGCCAAGGACGTTGACCCTGGCGCCGAGCAGAGGATCGGCCCGGCAGACCGGCACCTGCAGCCCCGCGAGATGGACGACGTGAGTGATGCTTTGATCGCGCAACGCCTTCGTCAATCCGGCGAGATCGGCCACGTCGCCCTGGAGGAAGCCAACCTGACGCAGTTGCTCGTCATCGAGCAGTTGGCGGAGGCGATGGGGCGTTTCCTTGAGATCATAAATCCAGACCTGATCGCCGCGCGCGAGCAGGTTGGCCACGATCCACGAGCCAATGCAGCCATATCCGCCGGTCAACAGAACACGCATGATGCTTCTTTCCGCAGAGAGTTCAGGGCCATGTCAGCGCCGATTGCTGGGTGGCCGTATTGTATCCACCGGGATCGGCCTTTCCTTTCCCCGGGAAATCGCGATGGAGGAGGGACTCATGCGGGGTATACTTGAAGGAAGAAAGGCACTGGAGGGATAACTCATGAACACGACAGAGACGCTGGAAGAGTACGCCGTCCGGATGCGGACGTTCACGAAGAATCGCCACGCATTTCCCGAGGAAGAACTTGCGAAGTACGCCGGGCAGTGGATTGCCTGGAGTCCCGATGGCGCATCAATCGTTGCGCATTCGTTCCAGTCGGATATGGTCGTTTACGACGCGATCAAGAGTGCGGGTTACGATCCCGGACAATGCTGCATCAGTTTTATCCCGGAGGGAGACGAACCCTCTCTGGGAGGAAGCAGCCTCTGTGGAATTTTCCCGGGCGCCTCCATGAAGGCCGATGCTCTCGAGACGAACGTCCATGGCGCGATAACTCCCCTGCAAGGAGGCCCATCTTGTCCCTCCGATTCCCCTTCCTGACCCGTCCTGCGAGCCGTCCCGTAATTCCGCTTGGCGGCAGCCTGTATCGTCAGTATCCGATCTTTGCCGTAACCATTTGCGGCCCGGCAGGCGCTACCGTTCGCGATGGGCGCCTCGACACGGGAGCCGACGATACGATTTTCCCCGAAACGATCGCGCATTCACTCGGAATCGACCTTCACAGTGCACCGGAAGGCGAGGCCAGCGCCGTCGGCGGGGCAATCCTTCGTTTGCGTTACGCTTTCGCTACCCTGCGCGTTACAGACTTCAAGGAGACGTGTGAGTGGCAAGCCATTATCGGGTTCGCGCCATTCGCGATGAGCAGGATGCTCTTTGGACAGACAGGCTTCCTTCAGTTTTTCAGTGTGTCGCACCTGGCTCCCTTTCGAGAAGTCGTTCTCGAACCCATCCCTTCTTTACCAGGAGAACACGTCGTTCATTGAGTTCTTTACCCCGATTTGTATCTTCCCGAGGCGACAAGAGATCACTTCTTCGGACGGAACGCCTTGACGACGCTCTCATGCGTCGTCAAATACGGTCCTTCGATCAGATCGACGCAGTAGGGAATAGCCGGAAAGACGGCGAGCAGACAGTCGCGGATGGCGCTCGGCTTGCCGGGCAGATTGACAATCAGCGTCTGGCCGCGGATGCCGGCGACCTGGCGCGACAGGATGGCGGTCGGAACCACGCGCAGGGAGACGGCGCGCATCTGTTCGCCGAAGCCGTCGAGCATCTTCTGACAGACCGCTTCTGTCGCTTCCGGAGTCACGTCGCGCTTCGCCGGTCCGGTGCCGCCGGTCGTGACGACGAGACAGCAGCCCTCGACGTCGCACAATTCGCGGAGTGTTTGCTCGATCAGCGGCCGTTCATCGGGAATGACGCGCGACACCGCTTGCCACTCGCACGAGAGAATGTCCTTCAAACAATCGTGGATCGCCGGACCGCCGAGGTCCTGATACTCGCCGCGACTGGCCCGGTCGGAGACGGTGACGATGCCGATACGAATCGATTGAGTCATGACGATTTGGTTTCGGTTAGCCGCGACGCGAGTCTTCGAGCGGAGCGCGTCCGGCGTTATCGCGCCACGCGCTCCGCTCGAAGACTAACAAGAGCGTTCTATGCGTTGTGTCCGCCAGGAGTGACCGTGTCGGCGGCCGATGATTGTGAGGGCGGACACAATG
>JBBSDR010001351.1:0-2771 GCA_038240465.1 Gemmatales bacterium | reverse complement strand
TTCACCGGCACGCTTACGCTGTGCCGCTCGCCAGTGCGTCCGATCCACCGGCACGCTTACGCTGTGCCGCTCGTCAGAGTCGTTTCTGGACACGTCCAAAGGCGGCCGGAGGTCGGTTCCGTTCCCTGGCTCATGGTCCTTGTTTCTCGGTGAGCTTTTCGAGTTGCCCCCGACGTTCATGGGATCGCCCATCGGTCCCAGCTTTTCCGCGTCCCACAACTGGGCAACCCGGGCGGCCGCCGTCGCGAATGTCTTCCCATCGGGACGAAAAGCTACCACGTTCACAGCCGCCTTGTGCTTGCAGGGCTGGCCGATCCCTTTTGCCGTGTTCGCGTCCCAGAGATGGGCCGAGCGGCCGTCGCCGGTCAGAAAAGTCTTGCTGTCGGGACTGAAGACCACACAGTTGACCCCGCCTTCTTGTCGCTCCGTTTTACCGAGCAGTTCGCCCGTGGTAATGTCCCAGAGCCGCGCCAGGCTGTCGGCGCAGGCCGTGGCCCGGATGGTCGCGTTCTCCTGGCGGAGAGGCTGGCGGGGCTTTTCCTCAGGCGTTGCCTCCCAGAGCCGGACGGTCCTCGTCGGCCCCTGGGTCAGGAGTGTTTTCCCATCGGGGCTGATTACGGGACCTTCGAGTTCCGTCGTTTCGTGCTTCAGTACGCCGATCAGTTTGACTTCTCTCTTTTCAACGTCCCACAGCCGAACGCTCTTGTCCCGGGCGTAGGTGAGGAGTTTCTTGCTATCGAGGCTGAATACCATGTCCCACACCAGGCCGGGATGAGGGAGCGGCTTGCCCAGCGGTTTAATGTTGGGGTGATCGAGCATGGCCGCCGCTTCCGCTTCGCCGCGAAAGCGCTCCAGTTCCGGCCCTGATGCCAGGGTGCCTGCGCGGACCATCTTGAGGGCCACAATGCGGTTCAGACTGATTTGTCTGGCTCGATAGACGACGCCCATGCCGCCGTGCGCAATCTCGCCCATCAGTTCGTAGTCGCCGAAGGAACTGATCCAGCTCGGCGCGGCGTGGAGCGTCTCCGGCGCTGGCCTCAGGCTGAGGGTGTCGTCATGGCGAGTCGGTTCGCCGTTGGCTTGTTCGCGCTCGGTCGCCAGTGGGTCGGCGGCTGGGTTCTCTTCGATCATCAACAGGCTCCAGACTTCAATCCTGCCGGCAGAGGGCTTCGAGGCGCCAACTCTTACTGCTCGGCATCGTGAGAATTCTTGTTTCGCCCATTATTGTCCTCGGTATTCCGGCCATCCGCAAGGATCAGAACGCGAGGTTATGCGGCGCTGTCAACCCTCCGTCGATGTGAGCCGTTTGATCAGCACGCGCGAACGCCGGCCACTCTTCTCGTAACGCTCGCGCCGGCCCGGCGGCAGGTCCTCGGGGCTTCCTGCGCTGTAGCCGCACTTGCGCACGAAATAGTTGAACGCCTGCGTCGTCAGACAGAGCAACTGCGCCACACCGAGCTGGCGCGCCTTCGCCTCGGCGTAGGCCACCAGCTTGGCGCCGATGCCCTGGTTCTCGGAACGCGGATCGACGCAGACGCAGGCCACCTCTGCCTGTTTCGTCTCCGGATACTGATGCAGGGCCGCGCACGCCACCGGGTTGCGGTCCACCTCGAAAACGAAGAAATCGTCTATCTGCCGCTCGATCTCCGCCCGGCTGCGCGGCAGCAACTCCTCGTTCTCGACGCTGTGCTGGATCAGCGTGTGAATGATGCGTGCATCCTTCTTCTGCGCCTTGCGAATGGCCTTGTACTCGTTGGCATGGATGAGCGTGCCGACGCCCTGGTTGGAAAACACCTCGGCCAGCAACGCCTCCTCGGTCCGGCCGTCGATGATGTGGACGCGCGGTACGCCGCCCTGCGCCGCCTTCACCGCCCACTCCAGCTTCGACAGCGTTTCCACCGCCACGTCGCCGCGCTGCTTCTTCAGGATCGTTTCCGCCTCCTCCAGCGAGAGTTGCCGCAAAAGATGCTCGCCCAGACGCACGCCGGGACTTGTCGTCAGGTAGATCAGCTTGACTGCCTCCAGCGTGCGTGCTAACTCGACCGCGACGTGATCGGAGTTCAGACGATAGGTCTGGCCATCGCCGTCGCAGCCCAACGGCGGCACGACAGGAACGATGTCGTGAGCCATCAGCGCACGCAGCATATCGGCATCAACGCGCTCGATTCGGCCGGTGAACTGATGATCGACGCCCTGCAGGATACCGGCGGGATGCGAGACGAGAGCATTGCCGCAAGCGCCGCGCAGGTCATTCGCGGCCAGTCCCTCAAGGATTTCGTGGGTCACGCGGTTGGCGGCATTCAGAGCGAGTTGCAGCGTGGCGGCGTCGGTGACACCGGTGCCGTCGAAGTCGGACGGGACCTGTCCCGTCTGGGCGGCGAGGCGGCGAATCTGGTGTGATGCCCCATGCACCAGGACGACGCCGATACGCAGACTGCGCAGCAGGGCCACGTCGATAAGGAGAGTGCCGAAGTTGTCGTGTTCGACGAGAGCGCCATCGACGGCGATGACGAAGATGCGCTCGCGGAAACGCGGGACGTAGCGAAGGATTTCGCGCAGTCCTGACCAGCGTGACGGTTTGTCGCTCATCGTCTCATCCTATAATACAGGGATCGTCCACGGTTAGCCGCGACGCGAGTCTTCGAGCGGAGCGCGTCCGGCGTTATCGCGCCACACGCTCTTGGTTAGCCGCGACGCGGGTGGTTGGGGGGGGCGCGGGCCGCGGGTTTGTGCGCCCCACGCCCCCGGCACTACCCCCGCGGGGGGGGCCC
>JBBSDR010001350.1:0-2776 GCA_038240465.1 Gemmatales bacterium | reverse complement strand
CTCTCCGGGGCTTGCGCCCATGCGCTTCCGACTCCTGCCGCGAGAAGAAAAATTCTTCGACCTGTTCGATGAATTCGCAGCCATCCTCATGCGGGCGGCTGAGAGATTCCTCGAAATGGTCCTGCACTTCGACCGTCTCCGCGAGCGCAGCGCGGAACTCCGCAAGGAAGAACGCGACGGCGACGAGGTCATCGAGCGCATCATCAAGGCCCTCGACCGCACTTTCATCACGCCCTTCGACCGCGAAGACATTCACGCCCTGGCCACCTCGCTCGACGATGTCCTCGACAACATGGAGGAGACGTCGCATCGGCTGGAGTCGTTCCGCATCAGCAGGCCGACGGAGCCAGCCATCGCCATGGCGCGGATCGCCCGCGACTGCACGGTTCGGCTGGCCCAGGCGGTGCAACTGTGCCGCGACATGAAAAAGGTCGAGCAAATCCAGGAGCATCTCCGCGAGATCAGCCGGCTTGAAAACGAGGCCGACCGCATCTATCGCGATACCGATGGCGACCTGTTCGCCCATCCGCCCGAGTTGCTCGAACTGATCAAGTGGCGCGAACTGTATAGCTGGCTCGAGGAGACGGTCGATGCCTGCAAGGACGTGGCCATGATCATCTCCGAGATCGTCATCAAGGGCAGCTGAGCATGCACTTCTTCGACTCGGCCGCGCAGAACTTCGGCAAGTTCCCCTGGACACAGCTGTCGCTGACCGTCTTGCTGCTGATCGCGCTGGCCCTGTTGTTCGATTTCCTCAATGGCTTCCACGACGCGGCCAATTCCGTCGCGACCGTCGTTTCGACGCGCGTATTGACCCCCCAGAAGGCCGTCATCTGGGCCGCCTTTTTCAATTTCATTGCCTTTTTGGTGTTTCATCTCAAGGTTGCCGACACGATGGGCAAGGAGATCATCGATCCGGCCATCGTCAACAATCGTGTCATTGCCGCCACGCTCATCGCAGCCTGCTCCTGGGACATCATCACCTGGTACTGGGCGCTGCCGACGTCGTCGTCGCATGCCCTGATCGGCGGCCTGGTCGGCTCGGCCCTGGCGAACACCGGCTTCGCGGCATTGAAGTGGTGGGGTATCGGCAAGACCGTCCTGTTCATCCTGCTGGCGCCGCTGATCGGCATGTTTCTCGGCCTGTCGATCGCGGTGGCTGTCGCCTGGATCTTTCGCCGGGCGACGCCGCGCAAGGTCGATTCGTTCTTCCGCAAGGGCCAGCTCGTCTCGGCGTCGCTGTACAGTCTCGGCCACGGCGGCAACGACGCCCAGAAAACGATGGGTATCATCTTCGTCTTGCTGCTGGCAGCCACGGCGGCCAGTCCCACTATCGAGTGGCAGGATCGCTATGTCCTGACGAACGAATGGCTGAAGGACACGATGAAGAAGGCGGAAAAAGAGAAGGACCTGCCGGCCAGCGCCGAGCGTCTCCCCGCGAACGTGCTGGCGAAGCTGAAGGCGCTTGAGGACAGGACTTTTAACCGGCAAGAGCCTTTCGAGGCGGAACTGCCGAAGGTGCTGTCTGAGGGGGAAATCAAGGAGTATCGGAAAACGATCGTCAAGGCCGCCGACC
Organism: Gemmatales bacterium; assembly: GCA_038240465.1. Classification (GTDB taxonomy): domain Bacteria; phylum Planctomycetota; class Planctomycetia; order Gemmatales; family Gemmataceae; genus JBBRIK01. The sequence goes on along the minus strand of JBBSDR010001350.1, from coordinate 1,200 downwards.
ATGCCCAGGTGCCAACGGAGATTGTGCTGGCCTGTCACATCGCGATGGGCATCGGCACGCTGTTCGGCGGCTGGCGCATTGTCAAGACGATGGGGCAGAAGATCATCAAACTGCGTCCGGTCGATGGCTTCTGTGCCGAGGGAGGGGCCGCCGCGACGCTGGTGCTGACCATCTTTGGCGGCATCCCCGTCAGCACGACGCACACGATTACCGGCTCGATTGTCGGCGTGGGCGCGATGAAGCGATTGTCGGCGGTTCGCTGGGGCATCGCGGAGCGTGTTGTCTGGGCGTGGGTGCTGACGATCCCGGCCTGCGCCGTGATGGCCATGCTGAGCTGGCTCGTCCTCGGACTCGTTCTGTAACGCCGCGGCTCCCTTCCTTGATTCGGCTCGTTGGCGAAGTCTACGCGCGAACGCAGTTGCGTCCGTTATTCTTGGCGAGATAGAGCTTTTCGTCGGCCTGGCGGATCAGTTCGGTTGGCGTCATCGACTCGTCGCCGGTCGTGGTGGCGACGCCGATGCTCACCGTCACGGGATAGGTCTTGCCCTCGTACTGGAACTGATGCGACTCGACGAGCGTGCGAACTCGTTCGGCCACGATGATGGCCCCCTCCAGTGCCGTCTCGGGCTGGACGATGGCGAATTCCTCGCCGCCGTAGCGAGCGAACAGCTCTTCCTTGCGGATGCTGCCCTTGACGCAGGCCGCCACCTCGCGGAGCGTGAAATCGCCGCCGAGATGGCCCAGGTCGTCGTTGACGGTCTTGAAGCGATCGATGTCGAACAGCATCAGCGCCAGCGGCCGGCAATAACGGGCCGAGCGAGCGATTTCGCGGTCGAGGAACTCCATCATGTAGCGCTTGTTATGGATGTCCGTCAGCGCGTCGATAATGGTCAGACGATAGATTTCCTCGTGATACTCCGCCTCGACGTTGCCGCCGGCGAGATAGCGATAGATGCAATTGCCGACGCGAAGGTAGTCGCCATCCTTGAGCTTGCAGATTGAGGCCGGCACATCGTTGACGAAGGTCCCATTGGTGCTTTGCAAATCGACGGCATAGTAGCCGTCCGCGCCCGGCTGTATGCGCGCATGGCGGCGCGAGACCGAGTGATCGTTGATGCGGATGTCGCAATCGTTGCCGCGGCCGAGGACGACGGGCGTATCGCTGAGCGGATAGCGCGTACCCATACCGGGGCCGGTCGG
>JBBSDR010001349.1:0-2780 GCA_038240465.1 Gemmatales bacterium | reverse complement strand
CCATCGGCAAGGTCGATGTGCTGATGATTCCCGTCGGCGGCGTCTACACGCTCAACGGCGATGAGGCCAAGCAGGTCGTCGAGCAACTCAAACCGCGGCGGCACATCATTCCCATGCACTACGGCACGAAAGTGTACGACTACCTGGTTGGCCCCGATGAATTCCTCGCGGACCAGGAGGAAAAGCTGATCAAGCGCTACAAGGCGAACGAACTGACCATCGACGCCGACGCGGAGCCGCGAAAGGACCCGACGATCAGTCTGCTGCACTACGACCCGAAATGACGGACGCCTCCGCCCATAGAATAAGGCTAGACGCCCCCATTGAGTTCATCACAGCTCGCGAGAGGAAGACGACATGGGAGGGATCAACCCTTACATCACTCCGGCGGAAGTGCCGCTGCCCAGGAAGAAATACCGAATCACGTTCCTGCCCTCAGGCAAGGTGTTCGAGGTCGATCCTGAGAGACTGCCTTACGGGCGGAACGGGCTGTCGGGCAGCATTCTGGACCTGGCCTACGCTGCCGGCGTCGAGTTGGATCACTCCTGCGGCGGCGTTTGTGCCTGTTCGACTTGCCACGTCATTGTCCGTAAGGGACTCGAATCTTGTAACGAGGCGGCCGAGGAAGAACTGGATCAATTGGAAGAGGCGCGCGGATTGACAATCGAATCGCGGCTGGGGTGTCAGTGTGTCCCGAACGGCACCTGCGACGTCGTGATCGAGATTCCCGGATGGAATCGTAACCTCGTTCAGGAAGGGCATTGAGTTGCCGCTTGCGGCTTAGCGGGTGAGTCCGCTAAGCCGCAAGCGGCACGAGCAGCACATCAGCGTTTTGCCAGGTTCGAGCGAATCACATCGGCGGCATACGAGGCGCTATGGCGAACCTCGGGGTTATCGTCGCCCTGGGCGGCTCGCTGCAGAGAATCGAGAGAGTCGGGCGAACCCATCAACCCCAGACCGCGAGCCGCTGCCTCACGCACCATCGGACTGCGATCGTTGTTCAGGGTCGCCGTCAGCGAGGCGAGACTGCCCGGAGCGCGCAGCCGGCCCAGTTGCACCACGGCCTCGGCACGCTCGCGCGGCTCGGGATTCTGCAGCTGCTGTTGATAGCGCTGGATGTCCTCCTCCTTCGTCCCGGCCGCCGGCGCCTGACTGCGAGCGATCACCGGCGCCGGCGCGGGGGCTGCCACGGCCGGGACTGCCACAGCAGGAGCATACACGGGGACCGGCTGGATCACCGCCACCGCCGGCTCGACATAGATTGCCGGCCGTACATAGAGCGGATAGGGGCGATAGTAGCACGGCCCATAACACGGTCTGCCGTAGAGCGGCGCATGAATCGAGACGCCCACCGACCAACCCGCTCGCGCAGCTGGCGCCAGGTCTGAGATCAAAGGCATGGCCAGCAGCAGCGCCAGCCAGATTTTTCTGTTCCGCCGGATCATCGTTCACCTCCCGGACTTCGGGTCACTTCGTCGCGCAGCGAATTATGCCGGCGCTTTCAAGACCGTCAAGCTCAGCCGGGGAGTGTTCCGCCGATCACTTCCAGGCGCAGACCGCACACCCCTTACCATCGATCACTTCTCGCGCGCCGACAACCTCCTTTTCCCATCTGTCCAGTGGCGGCCCCCATCGGGCGCGTCATAATCGGAGAGCAGTGTGTCGAAGTGAACGAATCGGCTGCGCTCCGCGCGGCGGACGGAAAGGCGGTGTCCATGAAGTGACCGCGGTGTCAGCGGGAGTCGCGGGCCGCCGGGGGGCATGGGGAGCCAGGCGCGTCCATCCTTCTGCTCGAGGAGACTCCTGTTCGGGACGGTCTCTTGTATCGTCCCATCAGTCGCTCGTTCCACGGCGCAACCAGAACAGTTCCGCACGGTTCGCCAGGAGAGGTATCTCAGAGAAACTTCGACGAGAACGAGCGTGTGCGAGGCCTGGGAACCTCGCGCTTGCTCCGGTCGGCCGGCCAGGCGCCCCCGCAGTCGGCCCGCCCGGAGCCTCTTCCCACCCTTGCGCAGAATCCCGATTGCGTGCGTGCCTGTCGCTTGACCCCTCCGCTCGGGAGGTTTATCATCAATAGGGTCGGGGAAGCACGTCACCTTTCGGAGTAGCGTCACATGCGACGTTGGACCATTCAGCTAGCGGCCGGGACCTTCCTGGCTTGCCTTGCTCTTCTGGCGCCATCGACGGCGGCCGCACAGGAGAAGGAAAAGAAGAACTTTGAAACCGTCAAGTTCGACACCGTCGATTTCGTCGATCTGAAGGGGCAATACTGGCCCAGCAGCAAAGGCAAGAAGGGGCCAGTCGCCATCCTGCTGCACCGGATCGGCGGCCGCAGCAAGGAAGCGGGCTGGAACGAACTCGGCGACGAACTGCAGAAGTCGGGCTTCGCCGTTCTCGCCTTCGATTTCCGGGGCCACGGCGAAAGTACCGGCGTCGGCCAGCAGTTCTGGCAGCATCCGATGAACCGCGCCCTGAGGCCCAGGCCCGGCGCCAAGACCGTGGCCCTGGCTGACTTCCCGGCGAACTACCTGCCCAACCTGGTCAATGACATTGCCGCCGCCAAGCGCTTCATCGAACGCCGCTTCAACGATGCCGGCGAGTGCAATTGCTCCAACATCGTGCTGATCGGCGCCGAGGACGGCGCCACGCTCGGCGCTCTGTGGCTGGCCTCGGAGACGAAACGGCACCGCATCATTCCCGTCGGCCTCACCGGCCAGAAGAACGAGCGGGCGGAGAGCAAGGACGTCGTCGCCGCCGTCTGGTTGAACATGAGCGAACAT
>JBBSDR010001348.1:0-2784 GCA_038240465.1 Gemmatales bacterium | reverse complement strand
CTGGACTTGATCGCCTGCTCCCACGTCACCTTCTGGCCGGTGTAGGCCGCCATCCGGCCGAGGATCGCCAGCATCGTGCTGTTGAGCATCCAGTCGCCGTCGTTGATCGGCTTGCCGTTGCGGATGCTCGCGAACAGTTCGTCGTGTTCCGTCTGATACATCGGATTTTCCGGCAGCGCGCACGTCCAGTTGGTCCCGTTCTTGATCGTGTGCTTCATCACGTCGCAGACGCCCTTGGTGCCGTACAGGTAGTCCGTCACATCGTTGGCGCACTTCTCCTGCTGCCGGCAGTTGTGGAACATCTTGACGCCGTTCTTGTACTCGTACACCACGCTGAAATGGTCGAAGACATGGCCATAGGCCGGGCTGGTGCGGACCTGCCGGCCGCCCAGCGCCGTCGCCGAGATTGGCGGCTCGTTGTTCATCGCCCAGTTCATCTTGTCCAAGCTGTGGACCGCCTGTTCGACGATGTGATCGCCCGAGAGCCAGGTGAAGTAGAGCCAGTTGCGCAGCTGCCATTCGGTGTCGGTCCAGTTCTGCTCGCGCGGGAACATGCGCAGGTAGCCGGTGTTGTAGGTACACTGGAGCGTGACGAGGTCGCCGATCGCGCCCTCGTGGATGCGCTTGAACGTCTCGCGCTTGCGATGATCGTAGCGCCAGCAGAAGCCGGACACGACCGACAGCCCCTTCTTCTTCGCCTCCTGGCAGGCCAGCATCACCTTGCGGACGCCGGGGGCGTCGATGGCCATGGGCTTTTCGGTGAAGGCGTGCTTGTTCTTCTCGATGGCGTAGGTCAGGTGAGTGGGCCGGAAGTGCGGCGGAGTCGTCAGCAGCACCACGTCGCAGCAGTCGATGACCTTCTTGTAGGCGTCGAAGCCGATGAAGCAGCGCTCGGGCGCGACATCGACCTGTGCGGCCTGTTCGCTCTTCTTGAAGGCCTTCAAGCTGTCCTGAAGCTGGTCGTCGAAGATGTCGCCGAGGGCGTGCAGCTTGACGTTCTTGTCGGCGCGAAGGGCTTGCAGAGCGGCGCCTCCGCCCCGGCCGCCGCAGCCGATCAGGCCGACCTTGAGTGTGTCGTTGCCGGCCGCGTGAACGCCGCCGGCGAGGACTGCCAGCGAGGCGCCGGCGACGGCGGAGGTCTTGAGGAAATCGCGTCGGGAAGTCGAGGAGCGTCGAGACACGGTTGAGAGTCTCCTGTCCGGGGCGGGATAAAGCGAGGAAGAGAACTACCTGACTATCAGGAGTAACCACCCCGGCAAGCGAAGTCAAGCGGCCAGACGCTTGTCCCAGTGACTATAATACAGCAGTTCGCACCGATCCAAACGGCAGAGGCAACGATGCAAGCGGCTTGCTGGCGGCGCCTGATTCCGCTGTTGGTGTTGCTGAGCGGGAGCAGTTTCACTGTCCTTGCCCAGCCCGCTGTCCCCGCGCCCGTCAGTCGCATGGATCAGGTCGAGCGCGGCATGACCGCCCGGCAAGTTCGCGATCTGCTCGGACCTCCGGCAGCGATCGCGCGGCAGATGTATTATCAAGGCATGCTCGAACAGTGGATTTACGAGCGTCCGGAAGCCGGCCGTATCGATGTGGCTCACCGTCTCGGCAAGGCCTCGGAGGTGACTGCCATCCGCCGCGCTGCTCGGCCACGCCCGTAGGTTAGGCTGGAAGCTGACCGTTTGCCGGGGTCAGGCTGGAAGCCTAACCTACGGGCGGCGCTTTTTTCTCAAGTTCTTTCGCTCTGAGTCCGCCGCGCGCGCAATTCTCGGATATACTTGAGCGCTTTCAGAGGCAGACCGCCGCGCACGTCTCCGCCACCTGACTGCCGGAAATGCAGCACGAACCTGTGTGAAATTGCACCAGCCAGCAGCATGCTGTTTCCAGCGCCATAGCAACTTCTTGAATAGAAGTTGAACAATGGAAGAAGGTTACGGCGAGAACGCAGGAAGATTCGGCAAGAAATGCGCAAACGGCATCACGGTTGCATCTGGAATGACGTTTGATTCAGAAGTTTTTTTCCGGTCTTCGCGACACCTGAGAGGAAGGCTCCTCATCCAAACAAATGAGGCTGCTGAACCGACAGGATCGATACGACCGATTGTCTTCGACAACAACAAGAGGTGGTGAGCCATGGCACGAGAAGACGCCTTGCTGCGACTGAACAAATCGCTGCTGGCCCGCCGCGATCATCTGCGCAGAAAACTGACCGAGGAACTGGCCAACCTGAGAGATATGGTGGCCGACTCGACCGGCGACAGCGCCGACGCGGCCTTTGATGCAGGCAGCGATGAAATGTCCTCCCAACTGGCGGAGTTCGACGCTCGCGAACTGACCCAGATCGAACGCGCGGTGACACGGCTCAAACAAGGCACCTACGGCCAGTGCGAGATGTGTCAGAAACGAATCCCTATCGGCCGGCTCAACGCGCTGCCGTATACAACTTCGTGCATCGAGTGCCAGCGCGAGATGGAGCAGTATCCCGGCTGGGCCAGCCGGCGCGGCAGCGGCAACTGGGAGGGCGTCGTCGATAACTCCAGCGCTTACGAGGACCAGCCGCAAGTGCGCCTGTCCGATCTGGAGATGGACGTCTCGTCGGGACGCTAAACCAACAGCAAATCCGAAATCCGAAATCCGAAATCCGAAATCCGAAAGAAGAGAAGACCGGAGAGGAGCAAGTCCTGCTTCGGTTTTCTCTTCTTTCGGATTTCGGATTTCGGATTTCGGATTTTGAGAGACGAGGGGTTCTTTTCGTTTTGTGACGCCTCTGGGTCGAAAGAAAAGCAGTTCGCT
>JBBSDR010001347.1:0-2785 GCA_038240465.1 Gemmatales bacterium | reverse complement strand
TCAGGCTTCCAGCCTGACCCTGGTTTCTTAGCTTACATGGTCAGGCTGGAAGCCTAACCTACATGAGGATGTCGGTAATCACGTTGCCGTAAACGTCGGTCAGGCTCTCATCGCGGCCCTGGTGGAAGTACGTCAGCTTCTTGTGATCCAGGCCGAGACAGTGCAGCATGGTCGCGTGGATGTCGTGGACGTGGGCCTTCTTCTCGACCGCCTCGAAGCCGAGTTCATCGGTCGCGCCGTAACTCAGACCACCCTTGATGCCGCCGCCGGCCAACCACATCGAGAAGCCATACGGATTGTGATTGCGGCCCGGTTCGCCCTTGCCTTCACTGAACGGCATTCGGCCGAACTCGCCGCCCCAGACGACCAGGGTGCTGTCGAGCATACCGCGCCTTTCCAGATCGGTCAGCAGTGCGGCAATCGGCCGATCGACCTCGGCGGCGTGCTGGCCGTGGTTCTTCTCGATGCTGGTGTGAGCGTCCCAGGTGTCCTCGAGATGGCCGCCGCCCGAGTAGAGTTGCACAAAGCGCACGCCGCGCTCGACGAGCCGCCTCGCGATAAGACAGTTGCGGCCAAACTCCTCGGTCGGCGCCTTGCCGACGCCGTACATCTCCAGCGTTTGCTTCGTCTCCTTCGCCAGATCGACTGTCTCGGGAGCGGCTGCCTGCATGCGATAGGCCAGTTCGTAACTCGCCGCCCGCGCCGCCAGTTCCTCGCCGCCGGGCCGGCTCTTGAGGTGTTCGTCGTTCAGCTTCGCCAGCAGATCCAGTTGTTCGCGCTGGACCTTGGGCGTGACGTGAGCGGGGCCGCGCAGGTCGAGGATCGGATCGCCTGACGGACGAAAGAGCGTCCCCTGATACTGCGAGGGCATGAAGCCGTTGCCGTAGTTGGGCTGGCCGCTGATCGGCCCACCGCGCTTGTCCATGATGACGACGTAACCGGGCAGGTTCTGGTTGTCGCTGCCCAGGCCGTAGACGCACCAGGAGCCAAGCGAAGGCCGGCCAATGAAGACGCTGCCGGTGTTCATCGCCACCAGGGCCGAGCCGTGCGCATGGCTGTCGGCGTGGCACGACTTGACGACGGCCAACTTGTCGGCGTGCTTGCGAACGTTGGGGAAGTAGTCGGAGATGAGCAGGCCGCTCTGGCCGCCGGGCCGGAACTTGCGAAAGGCACCCGTGAGGAAGCCGACCTTGCGGCCGCCGCTGTTGATGTACTTCTTGTCGGCCGGCAGGGATTTCCCGGCGAACTTCTCGAGGATCGGCTTGTGATCGAACGTATCGACCTGGCTGGGAGCGCCGTTCATCATCAGGAAGATGACGCTTTTCGCCTTGGCCGTATAGTGCGGCGTGTCGGCTTGCCGTTTCGCGCTTTCGGCGTGGGCGTGTCGAGTGAAGAACCCGTCAGCGTCGAGCAGGGCCGTCAGCGCCAGGCCGGCGAAACCGCCGCCCATCTGCCACAGCGCTTCGCGACGTGTCTGTCCGCAGGGAAACATGAGCGTTCCTCAATCGACGTAAATGAACTCATTCGCGTTCAGCAGCACATGACAGAGCGACGCCAGGGCAAGCGATCCCTTTTGCAGGTTTCGCTCCTGCGCCTCCAGATGCCCCAGGGCTGCTCGCGCCTCGGCGTCGTTCGGCTCACGGCCAAACGCTCGCCGCCACGCCAGCCGCACTTGCCGCGGTCGATCCGTACCCGCTTCACGCACCACTCGCGCTGCCATCACGGTACTCTGCTCGTGGACGAACTCGTTATTGAGCAGCGCCAGGGCCTGCGGCGCGACCGTCGTCACGTCGCGCTGGGCAATCGGCCGGGTCGTGTCGCAGAAGTCGAACGTGGACATAAGCGGCGGAATCAGCGACCGCCGGCTGAACAAGTAGATGCCGCGCCGTCGCTGTTCCTCCAGCGGCGACTCCTGCCAGGCGGCCCCCTTGCGCGACAGGCCCTCCATCGCCTCGCGGCTGATGCGCGGCGTGAAGCCCGGTCCGCCCTTGGACTGGTTCAGCAGCCCGCTCGCCGCCAGCAGACTGTCGCGCAGCGCCTCCGCTTCGAGCCGCCGGCGATTCATCTTCCACCACAGCCGGTTCGTCGAATCCTTCTGGTTGTACTGAACTTGCAGTGGATGCACGGACGCTTGCCGATAGGTCCCCGAAGTCAGCATCAGGCGATGCAGATGTTTGATGGACCAGCCGCTATCGACGAACTCACTCGCCAGCCAGTCGAGCAACTCGGGATGCGTCGGTTTATCGCCCTTGTAGCCGAAGTTGTCCGGCGTCCGCACCAGACCGGCGCCGAAGTGCTGCTGCCAGACGCGATTGACCAGGACTCGCGCCGTCAACGGATTGGTGGGATCGGCGATGCGACGCGCCAACTGCAAACGTCGCTGCGACGACTTCGCCTCTGCGGTTGGCGGCGCGAAGGGACGATCCAGAGTGGACAGCATCGTCAGGAAACCCGGATCGACAGGCTTGCCGGGCCGGCGCGGATCGCCCTTCTTGAGGATGTGCAGCGTGGGAGGTTTCGCGCCGGTATCAGTCCAAGCCAGCGCCTCGTAGCCATGCACCTTGCCGCCTGGATTGCCGAGCAGATCGCCGGCCCAGAACGCAGAAGCGAAACGATAGTAATCCGTCTGCGGGATTGGATCGAACTTGTGATCGTGACAGCGAGCGCACTTGACTGTCACGCCGAGAAACGCCGTCGTCGTGACATGGACGAGGTCTTCGAGCCGATCGTACTTGTATTCGAGCTTGTCGTTGGGTTCATCGTCCCAGGTACCGACGCGAAGCAT
>JBBSDR010001346.1:0-2788 GCA_038240465.1 Gemmatales bacterium | reverse complement strand
GAGGCTAAGTCGATCCCAGCTTCCCAAACTGCTTCACCTGCCGGACGAGCCGGCAGGGGTCTGAGGACGCCTCCACTCGCACTTAGCTCCCCAAACTGCTTCACCTGCCGGACAAGCCGGCAGGGGTCGTGGGGGCGATGAGCCGCCCTTGTAGCCCCCCAAACTGCTTCACCTGCCGGACGAGCCGGCAGGGGTCGGGCAACTACGCGAATGCACCCTGCCCAATATCGACGCTTGCAGAGCATCCCGCGGCGGCTTACAATACCTCCATGATCCGCATTCGCTTTCCTGACATTGCCATCGAGCGACGGGCCTTGGGATTCCTGGCCGGACGCTTCTCGTTCAAGAGTTTCGCCAGCGGCGAAACCCTTGTGCCGCCAGCGGCTTTGGCCGCTCTCGCCCTGGAGGCGATTCCATTCTCCGTCGTGGGACCGGCAACCTATGAGCAGTACGCTCCGACGGTTCGAGATCCTGCTGCCCCTGCGGTTTAACGACGGCCAGCCGGTCCCGGATGAACTCGTCGGTCAGACCCTTCTGGAACTCCGGCAGCAATTCAACGCCGTCTCCGCCGAGACCCAGGTCATCCGCGGCCAATGGCAGCACCAGGGCGAAGTGTTTCGCGATGAACTGCTGCGCGTCTTCGTGGACGTTGCCGACACCAGCGACAATCGCGCCTTTTTCGTCAGCTACAAGGAACAGCTCAAAACTCGCTTCCAGCAGCTCGACATCTGGATGACGGCCTATCCCGTCGAGGTAATTTGACGGCCCTCTGGTTGGGAGCCTCATGCCGCCTCTTTCCGACCGCCAGCATGACACCTTCGTCAATCCCGCCAAGATGGCCTGCCGCACGGGCAACCTCCGCGTCCTGCGCGAGGCCGCCTACCGCGGCTGCTTCCAGTCCACTACAATGAGAGCAATTCCCAACCAGCGATGGAACCGTTTCGCATACGCCCCCTTGAGGTGTTGCCATGAGTGAAGCCGTTCAGGAAATCCTCCAGCGAATTCAACAGTTGCCCGAGGAAGATCGGCTGGTACTCGATGAGGAACTCGCGCAACTTGCGGAAGCCGAATGGCAACGCGAAGCGGAGGAGGCCCGCCGGCTGGCGAAGCAAAAAGGGATTGATCAGGCGGCCATTGACCAGGCAGTTGAAAGCGTCCGCCATCGCCCATGAAGATCTTTTTCGACACCAACGTGTACGTGGCGGAAGCTCTTCTCGGCGAGGCTGCCGCAGAGATGCTTGCGGCCACAGAACAGGCTTCCTGGCGCATCTACGCCAGTACCTACATCCTTGAAGAGGTCGAACGAGTGATGACGGAGAAGCTTGGCTTCTCCAAGCGGTTGGCCGTGCTGTCGCGCAGGAGGATCATTCACCGGGCAACCCTGGTCGAACCTGGCCCATCCCGGCATGCCGTGGCCGAGGACGCTGCCGATACTCCCATTCTCCGCGCGGCCCTGGCCGCTGGCGTCGATTACCTTGTGACCAATGACCGGCATCTGCTCGATCTTGATCCGTACGAAGGCTTGCGAATCGTGTCCATGACCCAGTATCGTAAACTGTTGGTGAATGAAGGTCTCGCTTCGCCCAATTCATGAGGCAACCGCTGATCGTAATCCCATGCAGCCTCTCTCCGACCGCCAGCATGACGCCTTCGACAATCCCGCCAAGATGGCCTGCCGCGCAGGGAACCTCCGCGTCCTGCGCGAAGCCGCCTTTCTGCTCTGGGAAGACGGCGACCGCACGCGCCTCCGCTGCGACTGGTGTGAACTGATGGGCGAGACCGGCTTGCTGACCCTCGACCTGCTCGAACGCGAAGGAGTGCTGGCACCCGGCGGCTTCGCCGGCATCGACCTCGACCCCGCCCGGATCGATGGCTTCCGGCAACGCCGGCCTGACTTGAAATGGGTAGCCGGCAACCTTTACGAACGGCTCGACGCGCCCGAACTGGCCAATGTCGGCATCCTCAACCTCGACGAATACGGCGAAGTAGGCAACCTCAGTGCGCAGCTCGATTTCCCGCTCCTCCGCGGACTGGTCAAGCGCGGGCTGGACACGTTCGGCGAGTTTGCCCTCTTCTGGAATCAAGACCTCGATGCGGTCGTGCGCCGGCGTCAGGAGCGCGGCCAGGCCCTGCGCCGTCACGCCGAGATGGTCTGCGAAGCGCTCAAGGGATGCTTGCCCCGTCGAGAACTCACCCCGGAAATGCTGCTCCCGGAAGGCACCGAGCAGCAGATCGATTCCGGATTTATTGGCGTCCTCGGCGCGTTCGAGATTTACCGCGGCTCGGTTCGCGGGCATCGCATGGCCAACCTGCGCCTCATTTTGCGGTAACGAAACGTCGTCACCGTTTCGCCCGGTCCAATAGGTCGTCGGGATAACTCAGGCAACGCTACCGCAGAACCACGGCGGCTTCTCCTCGGCGCGGCCAGCAAAGCGATGAGCGTCCGCATGTTGTGGCGGAAATCCACCAGAGCGGGACGGTTCATGGTCTTGCGCCTCGACGCTTGCCTTCAACTTGCACTTCCCCTGGCAGCACAATGATGCTATAGCCATCGCCCCTTGAAATATTTTGACTCCTTGGGCGTCTCGTTTGTGAAGGAGAACGCCGTGTTCTCTGTCTTGCCTCAATGGCGCGGATTGGCGCTGGGTTTGTTGCTAGTTGCCGGTTGTGGACCGAAACCGGCGGCTCCAGCGCCTGCAGAAAAGCCGAAAACCGAGAGCGATCTCTCAAAAACCACTCTCTCGCGCCCGGATCGCGTCAGCCTCGGCATCCGCACAGGACCCGCGCG
>JBBSDR010001345.1:0-2789 GCA_038240465.1 Gemmatales bacterium | reverse complement strand
GCTGGCCGGGCTGGCGTGGGACCTGGGAGCGGCGTATGTACTGCTGTTGCCGCAGCCGCGCGAGTTGCTGCCCGAGATCGTCGCCGGACTGCTCCGTCCCGCGGCCGAGTGACAGGAGACTGTCAACGATGATTGTTGAACTGCCGCTGCTGGACGAACGCCGTTGCACCGGCTGCGGCGATTGTGTCGCGGTGTGTCCGACGAACTGCCTGGCGATGGCCTCGTTCGTGCCCTGGTTGTGCCGGCCGCTGGATTGCGTCAGTTGTGCGTTATGTGTGCTGATCTGTCCGGTGGAAGCGTTGCGCATGCCCGCGCCTGGCGAGCGGGGCCAGTAATGGCCCCGTTTTGACGAACTACCAGGGCCATTACTGGCCCCGCTCCCCAAACTACCGGGGTCGAGGCTTTCCCTTGATCGAGAAGCGATTTACAATAGTATCGAGTGCTACTCAACGGTCCTGGCCCACGAGCAATGTGCAATATGAACTTCCAGATCGACGTGACTTCCACTACGCCCGCGGCGGCTGGTGAGCCTCCTGTCCCAGCCGCTCCCTCGACGGAAACGCTGGAAGTGCTGCGGCAAATGCTCGAGGTCCAGCGCGAGCAGCTCGCCTATCAGCGGGCTGCCGCCCAGGCGCACGACATGAGTTCGCGCTGGCGCGCCTTTCTCACACGCTGGAAGGAAGAGTTTCCCGGGCTGTCCGAATCGTGCCGTAAGGCCCTGCCCGCGCTCGAGCGTTCCTACGGTCAGTTGATCGTCGAGTTGACCGATCACCTCAACGCGGAAGACTCCGACCTGGAGAACGACTTCGCCTTGCAAGAATTTCTCGACCGCTACGGCATGCGGCTGGCGCAACTGGGGACGATCCTCAACCTCGTCGGCCCTCTCGCGGATGCCGGACTCAACGGCGAGGCGTCCTGAGTCATCCGCCCTGTTCCGCAAGGGCCGCCGCTTTGTTCTTCCGCCGATCGAGGACTTCGCGAACCACGGTCGCCAGTTCGCGCGGCCGATACGGCTTGGCGACAAAGCCCGCGAGATGTTCGTCTTCCTCTGCCGACTTTTGCTCCAGCGCGGAGCCGCTCGCGAACAGCACCCTCACGCGCTCATCAATCGCCCGCAGGGCGCGGAACGTATCGCGCCCCGACAGCCGCGGCATGCTCAGATCGAGGATCACCAGATCGATCCTGACTCCCTGCTGCCGAAAGACCTCCAGCGCCTCGACGCCATCCTCGGCCACCAGCACCGTGTAGCCCTGGCGTTCCAGGATCGCCTGTCCCAGGCTTCGCAACGCCGGCTCGTCATCGACAAACAGCACGGTTTCCGTTCCCGTGCCGCCGCTGGCCTCGGCCGGGACCACATCGCTGTCGCTCCCGGGGAGGCGATCGGTTACCAGACGAGGCAGGAATACCTGGAAGGTCGTCCCTCGTCCGGGTTCACTATCGACCTCGATCCATCCTTGATGCTGCTGGATGATGCCAAAGACCGTCGCCAGCCCCAGGCCCGTTCCCTTGCCTGGCGCCTTGGTCGTGAAGAACGGCTCGAAGAGATGGCCCCGGACCTCCTCGCTCATGCCGGCGCCGGCATCGGTCAGCCGCAAACAGACGAATTCCCCGCTGCGAGCATCGGGCCTGTTCAGCACGTCTTCCGGACGGAGAGTGACGTTCGACGTCTGCAGGAGCAGAGGGCCGCCGTCGGGCATGGCATCGCGGGCGTTCAGGCACAGGTTCATCAGCACCTGATGGATCAGACTTGTGTCGGCCATGACAGGCCAGAGTTCCGGGTCCGGCCTCAGTTCGAGAGTGATCCGCGGATCGATGGTGCGCTTCAGCAGCGAGACAATTTCGATGACGGGCGCGTTCAGACCGGCGGTTTCGGGCCGGAGGACAGTGCGACGGGCAAAACCGAGCAACTCGAAGAGCGGCGGGCCGAGTTCAGCGAGGTTGAATGGCTCGATCTTCATCGTCATTCCCTTTGCGCTGAAACGCCTGGACCGCGGATTCCTACTGCGCCAGGACTTTCCAGGATAAAGGCGAGCCGGGCGTGTGAATGCCCCGGTGCGTGTGAAAACCGGAGCGTTCACATGCCCCGCTCGCCTTCCCACTTCTTGAGACCATAGCATGCAAATTGAGGCGAGGGACTGCTTCATTTCCCGGACACGCGCTGAGACAGCAGGTAGCCCATCAGGTGATAGAAATCGGTTTCGCCGATTTGGTCGGGCAGATTGGCCGGCATCGGCGACAGCGGCGACACGCTGCGATCCTCGATCTCGTTCTTCGCCACACGCACTTCCTTGCCCTGGCTGTCCGACAGCACCAGCACCGCCCCTTCCTCGCGCAGCAGCAGTCCGGAGACCACTTGCCCCTTTTTCAGATTCAGCACCGTCGTGCGAAACGCCTGATCGACGTTGCGATTCGGATCGAGCGTATCCTCCAGCAACCGATCCAGTCCGCGAATGCCGATGCCGTCGAGTTGCGGGCCGATGCGCGAACCCTTGCCGCCGATCTGGTGACAGTTCGCGCAACTCTTCTCGAAGACCTTCAGGCCCAGCGCCGCATCGGCACGAGCCGCGAGGAAGCCCTCGCGCCGCTGGCGCATCAGGTCGAGGATCTTCTTGTCGGGAGACGGCAGCCCGGCGGTCAGTTTCGCCGCGCGCCGATCGAGGTCCTTGATCTTCGCGTTCTTCAGCCGGCCCTCGACGCCGCGCTCTTGCAGCAGGCGAGCCGACGCCTTGCCCGTTTCGACCGCCAGCAGCAGCGCTTCGCCGCCGTCACCTGTCGAGGCCAGTCCCTCG
>JBBSDR010001344.1:0-2790 GCA_038240465.1 Gemmatales bacterium | reverse complement strand
GAGCAAGGGAGTTATCATGGGCGTCGTTCAATCCCTGTCGGTACTCGCGCTGCGCCAGGTGGCTCTCGGCGCCTCGCGGGCGCTCGGGGTCATCGGCGTCGATTCGGCTGTCGAGTTCCTCAACAGTCGCTTTACCGATAGCAGCCGGCTCCTCGCCAACGCCCTGCAAGGGGCCGCCGAAAAAGCCTGGCGCGCTCTCGAAATCGCCCTGGCCGGCGAATCGCTGTGGAACAAACTCGACGATGCCGACGATCGGGCCTTTCGCCATCAATTGCGAGCTTTCCTCGACAATGCGCCGCTCGAAGACCTGCCCGCGCGCGACGCCGAGTTTCGCACTCACGCTCTGCGCGAACTGCGCGCCGCGCGCAAATCCGGTCTGCTCCTCGGCGGCACCGTCGATGCCGGCGACCTGGCTCGACAGGGCGGCGCGCTTGCTCCTTATGGCGATCAGGCCAGCCTGGTCGATCGCGAATGGGTCGCCCTCGACAATGTCGCCGACCTGCTGGGCGAAGGGGGTCATCAACACCTCGCGCGCCTTGTCGCCCTCCGCCCCGGCGCTGGGCAGTTGCCCTTGATCGCCGTCGCCGTGCGCTACTTCTTTCGCCGGGCCGTCGAGTGCGATGCGGAACTGCATCGCGGTCTCTCCTTCGCTCAGTGGGACGCCCTGGCCGAGAACCAGCGGCGCGGGTTCGAGCAACTCGACGAGGCGCTCGCTGCCCAGGGACGCCGGCTCGACGAACTGCTCGATCTGCTCGGCGAGGTCCGCGAGGCTGTCCTGGACCTGCGACACGAGGTTGCCGGCCAGCGCGAACAGATTCGCCAGTTGGCCCAGGATGTCATGCATGTCCTCGGCCAGCATCAACTCGAACGGCGCGAACTGCGCGGCGGCGACAGCCTGTCGATCCGCACCGACGAGGAACGCCGGCTGGTCAAGGAACTCGTCCGGCGCTATCGCGGCCTGCCGCCGGACCAGCGCCGCCAGATGCCGGCGTTGCTCAACGCTGTCGGCAAGATGCAGGTTGTCGCCGGCAACTTCGACGACGCCCGCCAGGACTTTCAGGAACTGGTGCAGATCGCGCCCGACGAGCGCGGCCGGGCCGAGGCGTTCTTCAATGCCTATCAGGCCGCTCTGGAATGTCGTCAATGGGGCGAGGCGCTGGCTGCCTACAAACAGGCTGTGGTACTCGATCCGGAGCGGTTCGCACTCTTCCCGATGAGCAAGTACGAGCCGGAACGCATCCTCGGCGCGGGCGGCTTCGGCGTCGCGTTTCTGTGCTAGGATCGCCACACGACCGGCCATGTCGTCGTCAAGTCAATCCGCGTCGATGGACTGGAACGCTCGGTGACGGAAGTCTTCGCCGAGGCGCGAGCGCTGGAGGAACTGCAGGACGAGAACATCATCCGCTTGCGGCACTGCGACTACGCCGGGGCCGGCAAGACGCATCCCTACCTGGTGATGGACTACTTCGAGAGCGTGACGCTGGCTGAACTCGTCGCCCAGAATGGCCCCCTGCCCCAGAGCGAGGCCGTCGCTTTGGTGGCGCGGGTGGCGCGGGCGCTGCAGAAGGCTCACGAGAGAGGCATCTGCCATCGCGACGTCAAACCGGCGAATATCCTGGTGGCGAGCGCGAGCATCAAGCTGATCGACTTTGGCCTGGCGCTGCGGCAGCAGGGAGGGCAGACAACCCTCGGGGCCGCCTCGTCCTATACGCAAACGCTCCTCGGTTCGAGCATCGCCGGCACGATCGACTACGCCGCTCCGGAGCAACTCGGCAAGCGGCCCGGCGACAAGGTCGGTCCGCACTCCGACGTCTACGGGCTGGGCAAGACGGCCTGCTTCGCGCTCTTCGGCACGACGATGCCGCTGGCGCGGCACTGGCGCGGCGTGTCGGCGGACCTTGCCGACCTGCTGGGCCAGTGTCTCGCCGAGGACCCGCGCGAGAGACCGACAAGCTGTCGCGAGGTGGCCGATCGGCTGACGGCCTCTGCGCCGGTCCCGGTGGCGCAAGCGGTGGCAATCGCTCAGCCCGCGCCCGTGGCGCCGGCAGAGGAACTCGCCAAGAAGCCGCCCGATCCGCTGCCGCATTTGATTGCCGGCGGGGTGCTTGGCGCGGCCGCCGGTCTCTTCGCGGGCGTGCAGCCTTGGTGGCAGCCGACCGGCGCCACGGTCCCGGTCCTTATGCTGATCCTGTCTCTCGTCGTCGCTCTGGCGGCCACGGTAGGCCGGAGGCAGCACAAACTGGCGCGGGGGCCTGTCGTTCCAGGACTCGGAGTCGCGGCTTTACTCCTGTCCATTCCGCTCGTCTATTTTGTTTTCGGTTCTCTCAGCCCGGCCGCCTCTTTCGCCGATCTGCAGAAACTCAGCCCAGCGAGCCTGTTTTACATGGCTCTGGTCCTGGGAATGGTGTGGTGCATGGGGTACACCTGGGGACGTGTCTTCGGCCAGACCCTGGCAGTGATGGTCGCCCTATCTCTGATCGTCCTTCTCGGAGTACCGTCCCATTCGGCGCTTTTCGCGGCCGGCGGGTGTCTCATCGGCGGCCTCACTGCCCTCATTTTTGAGATCGCCGAGCCGCTTCGCCACGCTGAGGGGGCGATTGATCGAGTCCTCCTCGCCGTGTTGGCGCCTCTGGCGAACCGGCTCACCGGCGGCCGCAAGACACCTACTGCGGATCGCCAGGCGCCGGCCACAACGGTAGCGGCTATCCCGGCGGCTCGTCCAGCCTCGCCGAACTTGCCGGACTCGCCGGTGTCGCTGGCCTTTCGGCTGCCGCTTCTGCTGATCGCCTG